>NZ_FPCB01000051.1:0-41426 GCF_900116815.1 Methylobacterium sp. 174MFSha1.1
GGCCCAGAGCCCGGATCTGGCGCGCCCAGTGATGGGCGGTGGCGCAGGCCTCCATCGCCACGATGGTGGCGGGGATCTTCTTGAGCGCCGGCAGCAGCTTGTCGCGCGAGACGCGTTCGGTGCTCACCACGGCGCCCTGCGCGTCCTGGGCCTCGAACTGGAAGACGGACTTGGCGATGTCCAGGCCGATGATGCTAATCTGCGTCACGGACGGTCTCCTCGGTTGGGTGTCAGACGACCTCAACCTGGCACTTATGATGCCGGCGGGGGCCGTCCACCCCAACATCCCGGGGCCGCGACAGCGGAACCCGGGATCCATAACCGCCGACGTCGGAGAATAAGGCGAGACGCGTTCCGCCCGATCCTGAATCGTCGGCGGTTATGGATCCCGGGTTCCGCTTTCGCGGCCCCGGGATGACACCGAGGGTCTCAACGAGGTCGTGGGTCGAATGAAACGGGCGATCGTCGCTCCGTTCCTTCGACACTCTCAATCGCCGCCCGCCGCGCGGGCGGCGTCCTCCCGCGCCCGGTCCCGGGCCAGTTCCTCCGGCACCAGCGTCGCGGCGTCCTGACGCGCGGCGAGCGCCGCGAGGCGCACCGGGCGGTACTCCCAGGCATCGACCCCGACGTCGCAGGAACGGATGGTGTCGGGCAGCGTGCCGTGGGTGTGGCCGTAGAGGTGGCGGGTGCCGCGCCACAGGCCGGGCCAGGCCCGGTGGGCGTAGTGCGCGAGGAAGAGCCGCCATTCGCGGCCGTCCTCCCGCAGGGTGATCCGCGCGCTCTCGACCGGCGGGTCTGCCCAGGGCAGGTCGAGGACGCGGTTGCTGTCGTGGTTGCCGCGCACCAGGCGCTTGACGCCGTTCAGCCGGGAAAAGACCGCGGCGCAATGCTCGCGCTCGGCATGGGCCGCGAAGTCGCCGACATGCCAGACCTCGTCCCCGGGTCCGACCACGGCGTTCCAGTTCGCCACCAGGGTCTCGTCATGCGCCTCGAGCGAGGCGAACAGGCGGCCGCGCTGGCGCAGGATGTGGGCATCGCCGAAATGGGTGTCGGCGGTGAAGAAGACGGCCATGCGTGTTCAGATTCGCCCGCGTGACGGATGCGGGATCAGATGGGGCGAGCGGACGCGCCGGCACGGGACGGATCGCCGCGCCGGCGGATTCGCCGCCCGTCATCGCAGGGCGGATGGTCCCGGCGGTCCGGGGATCGCCGGATGCCGGGCCTCAGTAATTGTAGCTCCGGGCCTGACCGTAGCCGTCGCGCGGGCGCACGCGGGCGCCGTAATCGACGTCGCGCTGGGCGCGGCGCTTGGCGAGTGCCCGGCCGGCGAGGCAGCCCGCCACCGCGCCGACGACGCCACGCTCGGCGAGGTAATGCCCGGCGATTCCGCCGATGATCGCGCCCTTGATGCAGCCCTTCGCCTCGGCCGCGCCGACGCCCATCAGCGTCACGACCGCCACCACAGCCGCCTTCGCCACGTTCCGCATGATGCCTCCTCGCGCTCTCGTGATGCAATTAACCGCCAGGCTCGGCCACCGTTCCGCTCCGGCGGCGCGGGACGGTGCGCGGCAGGGGCGAGCCGCGCCCGGGTACCGCGACACGGGCGCCGCGACCTTGGCCTTATTGATCCCGGCCGGCTTGACCCGGACCGTGGTCAACGATTCTTTACCACCGGCTGTTACGGCAGCAGGGCCGACCCGCCGAGGTGACATGTCAGGACCAGGCAGCCAGGGACCAGGCCCCGATAGGCCGGGCGACGGCCCGGATCTGCGCGCCTCGATCCGGCGCGACCAGCTCGACGCGGTGCGCCGCAGCGTGCAGCACGCGATGCCGGTCAACGCGATCCTCGGCGCCACGAGCGCCTTCGTCGCCGCGCAGGCCGGGCACGCCGCCGCCGGCCTCGCCTGGTTCGCGGTGTCGTCGGTCGTCAACCTCACCCGCTTCGGCCTGTGCCGGGCCCCGTGCGCCGGCCTCGCCGTCCCCGAGGGTGCGCCGCCCGAGCAGGCCCGGGCCGGCGCGCGCGCGATCGACCGGCACCTGCGCCTCGCCACCCTGACGGCCTTCCTGTCGGGCTTGGTCTGGTCCCTGGTGGCGCTCCTGTGCGACGGCTACACGGCGCCCCAGACCCTGTTCTATCTCGTGGTCGTCTGCGGCATCACCGCCGGCGCCGTCACCCACGGCATGGCCTTTGCGGCGATTCCCGCGAGCTTCATCACGCCGCCGCTCCTGACGGTGGCCTTCTGCCTCGCCCATGCCGGCGGGATCGACCGGATCGGCCTCGCCTTCACGGTGCTGCTCTACCTCGCGGCGCTCCTGCGCAGCGCCGTCGAGACCGAGCGGGGCTTCCGTCGCACCTCGCGGCTGAAGAACGAGGCCACGGCGCTCGCCCGCGCCCGCCAGGAGGCACATGCGGCGGCGAGCGCGCTCGCCGACGAGATGCGCCGGCGCGCCACCCACGACGCCCTCACCGGGCTGATGAACCGGGCCGGCTTCGCGCAGGGAGCCGAAGCGCGGATCCTCCGTCCCGGGCCGGCGCCCTGCCTGATGCTGCTCGACCTCGACGGCTTCAAGTCGGTCAACGACGTCTACGGCCACTCGACCGGCGACCGCGTCCTGATCGAGGTGGCGCGGCGCCTGCGCCGGACCCTGCCGGCGGAGGCGTTGGCGGCCCGCTTCGGCGGCGACGAGTTCGCAATCCTGTACGATCCGGCCGCCGGCCCGTCGCCGGCCGATCTCGCGGCGGCGCTGATCGGAGCGGTGGTCGAGCCGTTCGAGAGCTTCGATACCGGCCGCCTCGGCATCAGCATCGGCCTGTGCCACGCCCACGGACCGAGCCTGACCGAGATGCTGACCTGCGCCGACGAGGCGCTCTACGCCGCCAAGGCCGCCGGGCGGAACCGCTTCCGGATCTTCGACGAGGGCCTGCGCGGGCGCCTGGAGATGCGGCGCGACAGCGAGCGCGACCTCTCCCACGCGCTGGCCGAGAACGGCCTGGCGGTCTGGTTCCAGCCGATCTTCGGCGAGGGCGGCCGCCGCGTCGCCGGGCTTGAGGCCCTGGTGCGCTGGAACCACCCGGTCCACGGCTGGATTCCGCCCGGCGAGATCGTCGCCGCCGCCGCCCGGGCCGGGCTGACGGAGTCGCTCTTGCGCTTCATCCTGGAGCAGGTCTGCGGCGCGATGCAGGCCCTGCGGGCCGGCGGCGTGCCCGACATCCGGGTGGCGATGAACGTCTCGCCGCGGGAGATGGCGCAGATCCCGGTCGACGAGATCGTGCTCGACCGCCTGCGGGCGCTCGGCTTAGGACCCGCCCTCCTCGAGATCGAGATCACCGAGGAGACCGCCCTCGACATCGAGGCGGTGCAGGGCAAGCTCCTGGCCCTCTCCCGCGCGGGGATCCGGGTGGCGCTGGACGATTTCGGCATCGGTTACTCGTCGCTGGCGTCCCTGCGCCAGCTGCGGGCCGGCCGGGTCAAGATCGACCGCAGCCTCGTCACCGGCCTGTCGGATTCCGACGACAAGCGCGGGCTGGTCCAGGCGGTGCTCGGCCTCGGCCGGGCCCTCGGCCTCGAAGTGGTGGCCGAGGGCGTCGAGACCGCCGAGGACCTCGCCACCCTGCGAACCCTGGGCTGCCCGTTCGTGCAGGGCTACCATCTCGGCCGCCCGGTCCCCGCCGAGCAGGCGCTCCGGCAGGCCCTGGCCTGCCGCCCGGACGCGGCCTGACCGCGAAGCGTCGATTCCGTGGGGCGAAGCCGGCAGGATCCGCTTTCCCGCCGCACCCGATCGGCTTAGGTCTCAACCCGACGCCGCGCGCCCGCCGAACGGGCGCCGGCCCCGGGAGGAGACAGGACCATGCAGCCGATTCTCGACGCTTACGACGCCCGCGCCATCCTGCCGGAGGACGGCCTCGCCGGCGCGCTGGCCGGCCGCGTCTGGCGGCCGGAGCTGAACGGCCCGAGCACCGTCGCGGTGCGGCCGGGCGCCGACGGGCAGCCGGAACTCGTCGACGTCACCCGCGCCTTCCCGACCATCCGCGACCTGTGCGAGACGCCCGACCCGGCGAGCGCCCTGCGCGGCGCGGCGGGCGAGACGATCGCTCCCCTCGACGCGGTGCTCGCCAACACCCCGCCGGACACCCGCGACGCCGCCAAGCCCTGGCTCCTGGCGCCGATCGACCTCCAGTCGGTCAAGGCCGCCGGCGTGACCTTCGCGGTCTCGATGCTGGAGCGGGTGATCGAGGAGCGGGCCCGCGGCAACCCGGACGCCGCGGCGGCGATCCGGGTCGAGGTCGGGCGCCTCGTCGGCAACGACCTGCGCCGGCTGAAGCCCGGCTCGCCCGAGGCGATGGCGCTGAAGAGCGTGCTGGTGGCGCAAGGCGCCTGGAGCCAGTACCTCGAGGTCGGCATCGGCCCCGACGCCGAGATCTTCACCAAGGCGCAGCCGCTCTCCTCCGTCGGCTGTGGCCAGGAGGCGGGCCTGCATCCGGGCTCGCAATGGAACAACCCGGAGCCGGAAGTGGCGCTGGTGGTCGCCTCCGACGAGCGCATCGTCGGGGCGACGCTCGGCAACGACGTCAACCTGCGCGACTTCGAGGGCCGCTCGGCCCTGCTGCTCGGCAAGGCCAAGGACAACGCCGCCTCCTGCGCGCTCGGGCCGTTCGTGCGCCTGTTCGACGAGACCTTCAGCCTCGACCATGTCCGCCGCACGGTGGTGAGCCTGGAGGTGACGGGCGAGGACGGGTTCACCCTCGCGGGGACCTCGCCCCTCTCCGAGATCAGCCGCGACCCGGCCGACCTCGTCGCGGCGATGATGGGCGGGACCCACCAGTACCCGGACGGCGCGGTGCTCTTCCTCGGCACGATGTTCGCGCCGGTCGAGGACCGCGGCGCCCCGGGCCAGGGCTTCACCCACAAGGTCGGCGACCGGGTGGTGATCCGCTCTCCTGGCCTCGGGGCGCTGGTCAACCGCATGCGCCACTGCCAGGATTGCGAGCCCTGGACCTTCGGGGCGGCGGCGCTGATGCGCAACCTCGCCGCCCGCGGGCTGCTGAACGGTTGAGAAACCGGTCCTGACGGCGCGGCCGTGACATTCCCGTCACGGAAACCGTAGACCCCATTCCCGGACAAGCGTGGCCGGTTGCCAGGAGTATAGCATTGGCTATACCTGGCACCGGTGCGGCAGGGGATTTGGGCGATGCGGCGGACGGGCGGAGCGGGGATCGGGGTGGCCGTGTTCGGGGTGACCTTGGGGCTCTGCGCCGGCCTCGCGCAGGCGGCCGACCTGCGTCCTCCCGCCCCCGCCACGCCCACCTTCGTCGACTGGTCCGGCCCGTATCTCGGGATCGAGGGCAGTGCAGGCGCCTCGTTCGGCAATTACCGCTTCGGGCCGAGCACGATCGGCGGCCAACCGATCCCGGCCTTCCAGAGCGGGGACTCGACGCGGCGCTCGGATACCGGCCGCACCGCCACCACGGCGGTCGGCGGGCTGTTCGGCGGCTACAACTGGCAGACGGGACCGTATCTCTACGGCCTGGAGGCGGACCTCTACGGCGCCAACCTCAAGCGCCCGGTGCCCTCGAATGCGGTCGGCTTCGGCTACGAGGCCGTCGATCCGCCCTTCAGCGTGATCCGCGGCAAGACCGACCTCTACGGCGCGCTGCGCGCCCGCCTCGGCTACTCGTTCGAGAGCTATCTCGTCTACGCCACCTTCGGGCTCGCCGGGGCCAATGCGCGGGTGCTCGCGACCTATCCGGACCTCGCCACCGGTGCGGTGGCGAGCGCGCGGCGAGACCTGTCGTTCCTCGGCTTCACCCTCGGCGCCGGCGTGCAATACGCCATCACCCCGAACCTGGCGCTGGGCCTCGATTACCGCTACGTCGATCTCGGCCGGTCCGGCCGCTTCGACTTGGGGACCGTGCCGGGCCTCGGCCCGGTGGCGACGCAGGCCACCTTCTCCTCGCACCAGATGATGGCGCGGCTGTCCTGGTATCCCTACGGGTTGAGGCTGCCGGCGGAGGTGGCCGAGGACGCGCCGGCGAGCCGCGACACGGGCCGGTACTCGTTCCACGGGCAGACCACCTTCGTGGCGCAAGGGGTGCCGGGCTTCCGCGCGCCCTATCGCGGGGAGAACAGCCTGGTGGGAAACCAGGTCCAATCCACCACCACCGCGACCCTGTTCCTCGGCGTGAAGCTGACCGACAGCACCGAGCTGTACTACAACCCGGAATTCTCCCAGGGATTCGGCCTGTCGCGCACCCTCGGCGTCGCCGGCTTCGTCAACGGCGAGGCCCAGAAGGCCGGCGCGCCGTTCCCCAAGCTGCGCTCGAACCGCTACTTCATCCGCCAGACCTTCGGCCTCGGCGGCGCCACCGAGGACGTGCCGGACGGCGTCAACCAGGTGGCGATGACCCGCGACGTCGAGCGGATCTCGGTGGTGGCCGGCAAGTTCGCGCTCGGCGACTTCTTCGACGGCAACGTCTACGCCCACGATCCCCGGGTCGACTTCATGAACTGGTCGATCTGGGGCTCCTCGGCCTGGGACTTCCCGGCCAACTTGCCCGGATTCACCCAAGGCGTGATGGTCGAGTACAACCGGCCCGAATTCGCCATCCGGGCCGCCTACACCCAGGTGCCCAAGCAGCCCTCGAACGACGTGCTCGACCCGCGGGTGTTCGAGCGCGCCGGCACCAACATCGAGTTCGAGGAGCGGCACGTCCTCCCCGGGCTGGAGCAGCCGGGCAAGCTGCGCATCGGCCTGTTCAGCAACGTCGGCAACACCGCCAATTACCGCCAGGTGGTCGGCCTGACCCAGAGCGGGATCTACGACGACATCAACGACGCGGCGGCCGCGACGCGCCGGCCCCGGCGCAAGACCGGCGCCTACATCAACCTGGAACAGGCGCTGACGCCGGATCTCGGCCTGTTCGCCCGGGCGAGCGTCTCCGACGGGCGCAACGAGAGCCTGTCCTTCACCGATGTCGACCGCAGCCTGTCGGGCGGGCTCTCGCTCAAGGGCACCGCCTGGGAGCGGCCGAGCGACACGCTCGGCATCGGCGCGGCGATCAACGGCCTGTCGCCGTCGCACCGGGCGTTCTTCGCCAATGGGGGCTTGGGCCTGCTGATCGGCGACGGGCGCCTGAACTACGCTCCCGAGCGCGCGCTCGAGACCTACTACGCGCTCAGCCTCACCAAGGCGGTGACGGTGTCGTTCAACTACCAGCTGGTGGTGAACCCCGCCTATAACCGCGACCGCGGCCCGGCCAACTTCTTCGGCACCCGCCTGCACGCCGACTTCTGAAGACCTGCCCCTTTCGGGGGATGATCGCGCGGCCGGCCGCTTCCGCTTGGCCGGCCGGGCGACCCGTTCTCTCCCGAGCCGTCGGAGTGGGCCGGACCGCTCAAGCTCGTCGATCGCGACGTGCCGCAGGATTTCCTCGCCTTGGCCGGAGGGGGAAAATCCGGCGCGAAGAGTCCGCGCGGGGATCGCGACGGCCCGGACCAGACCTCGACCGGCGCAGGTCTGGCGCACCAACCCGAGCTTTACTGCACGAGCGCCCGGCGCCCGCTGCCGAATGCCGCCGCGCGGGCGGCAGCGGGCGTGGATCGTCGCGCGGCCGGCGCCGCCGGGGGGCCGGATACTCCGCCTCATCACGTGCGGAAGAGGCTGCCGACCGGCGCTTTCGGTCCCATCTCATCGGCCTCCGACAGTCGCCGCAACCCTACCCACAAAGGATGCACTGCATCCCGCTCGCAATCTTTCTAAATTGTGACTGTCGGTGGGCGAGCAAAACGTCCACACACGTCGGAAACCTGCCAGAACGACTTTGCTCGACGAGAGCGAAGATCCGCACCTGCGGCAGGATGACGACAAGGGGCCGTCATTCGGGGGTGCGAACCATGCAACCTGCTGTGTCCGGGCAGACGACGGCCGCGGGCTATCGGCCCGACATCGACGGCCTGCGCGCCGTCGCCGTGCTGGCGGTGATCCTCTACCATGTCGGCGTGTCCTGGATGCCGGGCGGCTTCGTCGGGGTCGACGTGTTCTTCGTGATCTCCGGCTACGTCATCGCCCGCGGGCTGATGCGGGAGGCGGCCGGCGGCGGCATCCGCCTCGCCGACTTCTACGCCCGGCGCATCCGGCGCATCCTGCCGGCCCTGGTCGCGACCCTCGCCCTGACCTCGCTGGCGGCGTACTGGCTGCTGCTGCCGCCGCAGCTCGAGGATTACGCCGGCAGCGCGGCGGCCTCGGCCTTGTCGGTGGCGAACCTGTATTTCTGGCGCGCCTCGGGTTATTTCGACGCCGCGGCGCTGTACCGGCCGCTGCTGCACACCTGGTCGCTCTCGGTCGAGGAGCAGTTCTACTTCGTCCTGCCGGTGTCGCTGCTGCTGCTGGTGCGCCTGCGGGTACGGCCGCTCTGGCTGCCCTTCGCGGTCATCGCCCTCCTGTCGTTCGGCCTGAGCCTCTATGCCGGCCGCCACGCGCCGACGGCGAATTTCTACCTGCTGCCGACCCGGGCCTGGGAGCTCCTCGTCGGCACGCTGCTGGCGATGGCGCCGTTCGGCACGGCGCGGCCGCTGCCGTCATTCCTGCGCCACCCGGTCCTGCGTCAGCTCGCCGGCCTCGCCGGGCTCGCGGGCATCCTGGCGCCGTCGCTCCTCTACACCGAGTCCACGCCCTTCCCCGGCGCCGGCGCCCTGCCGCCCTGCCTCGGCGCCGCCCTGCTGATCCGCCTCGGCGAGACGCAAGGGCCCCGCGCCGCGGCGACCCGCCTGCTGGCGCTCCCACCCCTCGTCGCCGTCGGGCTGATCTCCTACTCGGCCTACCTGGTGCACTGGCCGCTGATCGTGCTCGGCCGGATCGCCCTGATGCGCGACTTCACCACCCTCGAGACGGTCGCGGTGATCGCCGCGACGCTCGTCCTCGCCGCCCTGTCGTACCGCTTCGTCGAGCAGCCCTTCCGGCGGCCGCACGAGCCGGTCCGCTCCCGGCCGCGGCGACTCGGCCCGGTCTTCGCATCTAGCCTCCTCGCCACCCTGGCGATGGCGGGCCTCGGCTGGGCCGGGGTAACGAGCGGCGGCCTGCCAGGGCGCTTCCCGGATTTCCGCCTCCGGTCGATTCCCGGCACCGAGACCTGGAACCACCGCACCTGCTTCCTGTTCGCGGACCAGACCTGGCAGGCCTGGGACCCGGAGGGCTGCACCCGCACCGCGGATGGGGACGGCATGGCGCGGACCGACCGCGTGCTGCTGTGGGGCGACAGCTTCGCGGCGCATTACGTGCCCGGCCTGATCCGCCACGCCGACCGGCTGCCCGGCCGCCTCGTCCAGTACACGGCGGCGGGGTGCCAGCCGACCTTGGGCGCCGCCTCGCACGTCGTGCCGCATTGCCGCGCCTTCAACGACAACGCCCTGGCGCTGATCCGCCGGCTCGGGATCCGCCACGTGGTGCTGGCGGCCCGCTGGGGCGCGCAGCGCGACCGCTCCGTGCCCGAGCGCCTGCGCGAGACGGCGGCGCAGGTCGCCGCCCTCGGGGCCCGCGTCCACGTCGTCGGGCAATCGCCGGAATTCCCCCTCGACCCGGCCTTCATGGCCTATCACCAGCGCCGCGACCCGCCCCACGCCGCCGGCCGCTGGCGCCCGGTCGAGACCGGCTCCCTGAACGAGGCCCTGCGGGCAGCTTTGCCGGCGGGCGCGACCTTCGTCGATCCGCGCGCGGCGCTCTGCGCCGGCGACACCTGCCCCTATGCCCAGGGCGACACGTTCCTCTACGCCGATACCGGCCACTTCTCCTCGGCCGGCGCAATGCTCGCAGTCGAGCGCCTCCTCGCGGCCGGGCTGCTCGCCCCGGCCCGCTCCGCCGCGGCCGCCCCCTGAAGCGAGGTTACGAACGAGCGACGGCGACCTCGCCGTCGTCCAGGAGAACGAAGCGGATGCCCGCGCCGCGCAGGGCCGTGATCGCCTTGTGGCGGGAGCGGGCGCCGTTGCCCTCGGCATCCTCCTCGAGGCGCCGCACCGTCGAGAGCGACAGGCCGCTCGCCTCCGCCAGGGCGGTCATCGACCAGTCGAGCAGCGCCCGGGCGGCGCGCAGGTGGTGGCCCGCCACCGCCTGCTCCAGGCCCTCGCGCAGGGGCTCGGGCGCCGTCAGGGGGGCGGCGGCGAGGGCGGCGGGATAGACGAGCCCGTGGCGCTCGACCAGGCGGCCGCCCTCGTCGTGGACCGGGACGGACAGCACCCGGTACCGCTCGGGCTGACGGTTGCGGTGGTGGAGCAGCGGCGCAGCCTGGAACACGCCCCCGGCGGCGCGCCGCGCGACGCTCTCGCGGAAGGCCGCGCGCTCCTCCGGCACCACGTCGGCGAAGGGATCGGCGTCGAGCTCCTCGATCGGGCGTCCTGCGAACTGCGCCGCCTCGGGCGGGAAGCGGAAGCGCCCGTCGAGGTCGACGGGAACGAACAGCACCCGGGCCGCGGCGAACCAGGCGCTGCGCTGGCGCTGATCGATCCGGCGCAGCCGCATGAGGGCCGCCGAGTCGGTCACGTCGAGGACGAGGCCGGCGGCCGCCCGCGGCCGGCCCTCCGCGGTCAGGTGCATCTCGGTGCGCATCGTGAGCGTGCGCAGGGTCCCGTCCGGCCGCACGATCCGGACCTGGTGCTCGGGCAGGGCATGGCCCTGCACCAGGTCGGCGGCACTCGCCAGGTTGGGGCGGTCGTCGGGATGGGCGAGCGCGGTGAGCAGGTCGTAGCTCGGCCGCGTCCGCGCGGGGTCGAGCCCGAGCAGGCGGAAGAGGCCGGGCGACCAGGTCTGCCGGTCGGAGGCGAAGAGCCAGGCCCAGCTTCCGGTCAGCCCGGCCGTCTCGGTCAGCCGGAGGAAATCGGCGGGCGCGAAGAACGGATCGGCACTCCGCATCGCTTGTTGCCGCATCGCCTGTTGCCGCATCGGGTCCTGCCGCATGGATCCTCGCCGCGTGGGTCCTCGTCCGATGGCTCGCCGCTTCGCCGCGCCGTGGCCTGCAGGAATAAATACAGGCCATGCCGCCCCGCGGGGCAAGGCCGCCCGGCTTGGACCGTCGTCGCAGACTCGGCCGCCGGACTCGGCCGCCAGACTTGGTCGATGGCGAACGTGCCCTGGCATCGAGACCTCGCCTGCGGCGGCAGGGTTCGTGGCGGCGGATGCGGCCTGTGATAGCAGACAGGCCCTCACGGCATGACACCCGCGGCCGCGGATTGTGTAAGCCTGACGGCGACGAACCGACGAGACGGCGCCCGCGCGAGCGCCGCGCGACGATCAGGATGGAGACGCCCGATGACCGAGACCGACGCCCTCCGGCACCCCGAAATCCGCGAGGAGGTCGCCAAGCTCTGCGCCCGCTTCCCCGACGAGTACTGGCGCCGGCTCGATGCCGATCGCGCCTATCCGACCGACTTCGTCAACGCCCTGACCGAATCCGGCTACCTCTCGGTGCTGATCCCGGAGGAGTATGGCGGCTCCGGCCTGCCGCTCTCGGCCGCCGCCGCGATCCTGGAGGAGGTGCAGCGCTCCGGCTGCAACGGCGCCGCCTGCCACGCGCAGATGTACACGATGGGCACGGTGCTGCGGCACGGCACCCTGGCGCAGAAGGAGCGCTACCTGCCCGAGATCGCCGCCGGGCGCCTGCGGCTCCAGGCCTTCGGCGTCACCGAGCCGACGAGCGGCACCGACACCACGGCGCTCCGCACCACCGCGCGGCGCGAGGGCGACAAGTTCATCGTCAACGGCCAGAAGATCTGGACCAGCCGGGCCGAGCATTCCGACCTGATGCTGCTCCTTGCCCGCACCACGCCCCGCGACCAGGTGGCGAAGAAGACCGACGGGCTCTCCACCTTCATCGTCGACATGCGGCAGGTGCTCGGCCGCGGCCTGACCATCCGGCCGATCCGCACGATGATGAACCACAATTCCTGCGAGGTCTTCTTCGACAACATGGAGGTGCCGGCCGAGAACCTGGTCGGCGAGGAGGGCAAGGGCTTCCGCTACATCCTGTCGGGCATGAACGCCGAGCGGCTGCTCATCGCCGCCGAGTGCGTCGGCGACGCCAAGTGGTTCATCGCCAAGGCGTCGGCCTATGCCCGCGAGCGCCAGGTGTTCGGCCGGCCGATCGGCCAGAACCAGGGCATCCAGTTCCCGATCGCCAAGGCCTACGCCAACATGCGCGCCGCCGAGCTGATGGTGCAGGAGGGGCTTCGCCTCTACGAGGCCGGGGCGAATCCCGGGGCGGAAGCCAACATGGCCAAGATGCTCGCCGCCGACGCCTCGTTCGAGGCGGCCAATGCCTGCATCCAGACCTTCGGCGGCTTCGGCTTCGCCGAGGAATACGACGTCGAGCGCAAGTTCCGCGAGACCCGGCTCTACCAGGTGGCGCCGATCTCCACCAACCTGATCCTGTCCTACATCGCCGAGCACGTGCTCGGCATGCCGCGGTCGTACTGATCGACGCGGTGCCGCCGGGCTCGTTCTCCGCGAACAGCCCGGTGGCGCCGGACCGGAGATCCGGCCATAGGGGGCGACCATGAATCCGGATCTCGCCCCGCTGCTGTTCCTGCCCGGCCTCCTCAACGACGCGGTCCTGTGGCGGGCGCCGATCGACGCGCTCGCCGACAAGGCTGCGGCCGCGGTGGCCGACCTGACCCTCGACGACAGCGTCGCGGCGATGGCACGGCGGGCGCTCGCCGCCGCGCCGCCGCGCTTCGGCCTCGTCGCCCTGTCGATGGGCGGCTACGTCGCCTTCGAGATCCTGCGCCAGGCGCCCGAGCGCGTCACCCGCCTCGCCCTGTTCGACACCGCCGCCGCCCCGGAGAACGAGGAGCGCGCGGCCACGCGGCGCCAGGGCATGGACCAGCTCAAGGTCGGCCGCTTCGCCGGGGTCACGACGCGCCTGCTGCCGCGGCTCGTCCACGCCTCGCACGTGCACGGGCCGGTGGGCGAGGCCGTGAAGGCGATGGCCGAGCGGGTCGGCGGCGCCGCCTTCCTGCGCCAGCAGCGCGCGATCCTCGACCGGCCCGACAGCCGCCCGGTCCTGGCGACGATCCGGGTGCCGACCCTGGTGGCGGTGGGCGCCGACGACGTGCTGACGCCCCCGGCCCTCGCCCGCGAGATCCACCAGGGCATCGCCGGCGCGCGCCTGCACGTCCTGCCCGAATGCGGGCATCTGCCGCCGCTGGAGCGGCCGGACGAGACGAGCGCGCTCCTGCGGGAGTGGCTGGAGGCCTGAGGCGCGTGGTCCGGCTCTGCCGACCGTCTTTTTCGGGTCGGCCTCAGCGGTTCCCCGCCGCCGGCCCGCCCGCGGTGCCGCCCGATCCCGGCGGGCCCGCGGTCGGGCTGCCGCCGATCCACACGCCCGGATTGGTGCCGGGCACGGAATTGCCGCTCGGGTTCCCCGGCAGGGTGGTGGTCGGGCGCGAGGCGGGCGGCTTCGTCCCGGTTCCGGGGCCCGGCGCACCGACGGCGTCGCTCGCGGGCGGCACCCGGGCGGTCTGGGCCTCGGCGGTGCCCAAGGCACCGAAGGCACCCAGCGTGAGGGCGAGCGCGAGAGTCGGTCTGATCATCGTCCTGTCCGTGTGGAAGCGGTCGGCCGTCAACACCCGGGCGGCGTCCGGGTTCGGCGAGGCCCGGGCCGTCTCGGCGCGGCCGTCCCGGGATCGTCCTGTCCGCGAGCGACGAGGCCGACCACGGGCTCGCCTCGCGCGGGATGAGCCGGAACCAGCCGGCGCATCGCCGCCGATATGCAGCAATGACGAGTCCGCGCGGGCAAATTTTCCTATATTCCGAACTAAAATGACGTCATTATCGCCCGATTTACAGAATTTTTATCACGCCTTGAGCAGATCACGCCCGGTCACCAAGGCACGGCGATGAACATCAGACTCTCTCACGCGCTGGGCGGATTGATCGCCCTGCTCGCCTTCGGCCTGCTGACGCAGGGGATCCTGAGCGTCTCGCAGCTGCGTCGCGTCAATGCCCAGGCCCTGGAGATTTCCGAGAATTGGCTGCCGAGCGTACGCGAAATCGGCGAACTCAAGTACAAGGTCACGCGCCTGCGCATGGTCGATGCCCGCTACGTCACGGCGATCGAACCCGTGGCGGAGCTCGATGCCGTCTCGAGCCGCCGCCTCGCCGAGGTGGAGGCCGTGGCGCGCCGCTACGAGCCGCTGATCTCCAGCGACGAGGAGCGGACCCTCTGGACGGCGTTCCGGCAACATTGGGCGGAGTACCTGGCCGTCCGCGACCGGATCGCCGCCGCCGCCCGGGAGCGGAACACGGCCGCGCTCAACGACCTCTTCCAGGCCTCGCGCCAACCGTTCGATGCGGCTTTGACCCACCTCGACCGCGATGCGGCGCTGAACGTGGCCGGCAGCGACCGGGCGCGGCACGAGGCCGCGAGCATCTATTCCGACGCCCTCCGGCTGACCGGCCTGCTCTGCGCCGTGGCGCTCGTCATCGGCCTCGCCGGAATCGCCTACGTCGTCGCCGCCGTGGCGCGGCCGATCGAGCGCCTGGTCCGGCGGATGCACGGCCTGGCCGCCGGCGACCTCGCCGCACCGGTGCCCCATCTCGGCCGCGGCGACGAGATCGGCGCCATCGCGGGCGGGATCGAGGCGTCCCGCACGAACATGGTCCGGACGCGGCAGTTGGAGGAGGAGACGGTCCTGGCGCGGGCCTCCGCCGAGGAGCAGCGCAAGGCCGGCATGCGCCAGATGGCCGAGGGGTTCGAGGCGGCGGTCGGCGGCATCGTCACCCTGGTCTCGTCGGCGGCCACGGAGCTGCAGGCCACCGCCGGGCAGATGAGCGCGACCGCGGCCGACACCGCCGCCCGATCCGGCACGGTCGCCGCCGCGGCGGAGGAGGCTGCCGCGAACGTCACCACCGTGGCGGCGGCGACCGAGCAACTCGGCGCGTCGGTGGCCGAGATCGGCCGGCAGATCCAGGGTTCGGCCGGCCTCGCCCGCCACGCCGTCGCCGAGGCCGACGAGACCGCGCAACTCGTTGGGGTGATGCAGACCGCGTCGGGACGGATCGGCGAGATGGTCGGCCTGATCGCCACGATCGCGCGGCAGACCAACCTGCTCGCGCTCAACGCCACGATCGAGGCCGCCCGCGCCGGCGAGGCCGGCCGCGGCTTCGCGGTAGTCGCCGCGGAGGTGAAGGGGCTGGCCGACCAGACCGCACGGGCCACCGAGGCGATCGCGGGTCAGATCGGCGAGATCCAGGGGGTGACCGAACAGGCCGTCGCGGCGATCGGCACGATCGCCGGGCGCATCCGCGAGATCGACGTGGTGACGGCGGGGATCGCCAGCGCGGTCGAGCAGCAGGGGGCGGCGACGCAGGAGATCGTGCGCAACGTCGCCGAGGCCGCGACCGGCGCGGGCGCCGTGACGCACACCATCGCGGGGGTGGCGCAGGCCTCCGAGGAGACGGGTGCGGCCGCGAGCCAGGTCCTCGCCTCGTCCGGAGAATTGTCGCGGCAATCCGAGCACCTCTCGGCGGAGGTGCACCGCTTCCTCGCCACGGTGCGGGCGGCCTGAGCGGCGACCTACGCCAGCGTCAGATCGCCCCCTCCGCCACGTCCCGCATCAGCCCCGGCACCTCCCCGGACAGCTCGCGGGCCAGGAAGCCGATCGGCCCGACTCTCTGCGCCAGGCGTCGCCCCGCCTCGCCGTGCAGGAACACGCCCCAGGCCGCGGCCTCGGCCGGCTTGGCGCCGCGGGCGAGCAGCCCGACGATGATCCCGGCGAGCACGTCGCCCGAACCCGAGGTGGCGAGCCCGGCGCCGCCGCCGCGATAGTGCCGGACGTCGCCCGCCGGATCGACGATCCAGGTCTCGGCCCCCTTCATCACCACGACGGCGCCGAGGAGGTCGACGGCCCGGCGCGCTGCGGCGAGCGGATCGGCCTCGACGGCGTCGCGCTCCCAGCCGAGGCAGCGGGCCATCTCGCCGGCATGCGGCGTGATCACCACCCGGCCCCCGCGGGCGCGCACCGCGTCGGCCTGCTCGCACAATCCGTCGATGCTCGCCGCGTCGAGGACGAAGGGTCCGTCCGCCGGGCCGGTCAGGAGGGCGGTAGTCAGCGCCCGGGTCGGCTCGCCCGCGGCCATGCCGGCGCCGATCAGGATCGCGGCGGCCCGCTCGGTGCGCGGCAGCAGCACCTCGGCGGCCTGCGCGTGGTCGACATGGCCGCCCTCCCCCTCCGGCAGGCGCACCACCAGGGCCTCCGGCACCGCGAGTGCGGCGTGCGGCGCCGTGCTCGCGGCGATCGACATCTGCAGCTTGCCGGCGCCGGCCCGGAGCGCCGCGGTGCCGGCGAGGATCGCCGCTCCCGGCACCTCGACCGAGCCGGCGACGACGAGGGCGCTGCCGCGCGCCTCCTTGCTGCCGCCCGACGGGTCCGGCAGGGGCAGGCCGCGCAGGGCCTCGGCGGTGATCTCTGGTGTCATCGGGCGGCTCCCGTCGCGTCGGGCTCGGCCGTCACCGGGGCGCCGGCCCGGGTCAGCGGCGCGACGAAGTTGTAGCGCTGCAGCACGAGCTTGCCGCTGCTGCCCCGGGTTGGGTCGAAGGCGTATTCGGTGACCGAGCAGTTGGCGACGTCGCCCTCGCGGTCGATTCCCAGAATCTCGTCCTCGGTCATCCCCTCGAGCAGGTAGCGCAGGCACAGCACCACGACCTGGTGGCCCACCACCAGCACGCGCCGGCCGCCGTAGTGCAGCGAGACGGTGTCGAGGGCGCTGCGCAGCCGCAGGATCACGTCGCACCAGCTCTCGCCGCCCGGCGGCCGGTGGTAGAACTTGCCGAGGAGGCGGCGCAGCTCGGCCTGCTCGGGATGGAGCTGGGTGATGCCCTCCCGGGTGAGCCGGTCGAGGATACCGAATTCCTTCTCGCGCAGGCGCTCGTCGGCGACGTAGTCGAGCAGGGGATCGGCGACGCCGCCGGCATCGCGGATCAGCCGGGCGGTGGATTCGGCCCGGCGGTAGGGCGAGGTCAGCACCACGTCGGGCCGCTCCGACAGCGGCTTCTCGGAGAACCACCGCCCGACCGCCGCGGCCTGGCGCTCGCCGAGCGGGCTCAGCGGCACGTCGACGTCGCGCTCGGCGATGTCGATATGGGTGTGTCCCGCCGCATCCGCGGCGTCCCGGGCGACGTTGCCGGCACTCTCGCCGTGCCGCACGATCCAGATCCGGTCCGGCCAGCGCTGCTGCATCGACATACCCCCCTCAAGTCTCGGGGAGGTAGCGGAGGCGGGGCGCTCCGCAAGCGCCCGCGGCCTGCGGCGTCTTTCGCCCGCGGCCCGCGGCGTCGTCCTGCGCGGGGAGACCGCCGGTCGCGGCGGTCTCCCCGCTCCCCACCCCGGCGGGATCAGCGCCGGAGAGAGGGCATCAGACGGTCTCGTCGGCCGCCAGGGTGACCTCGTCGCACAGGCAGACCTCCTCGTGCGCCGGATAGAGGCCGTACCCCGTCCCGACCTCGGACGGGTCGCCCGACCACATCGCCGCCCGGTCGCCGAACAGGTTGGTGCCGTCGGCCAGATTGTCCGTCGGCACGAGAGCCGGCGTGCCGCCCTCCGCCTCCGCGACGGGATCCGTGGTGCCGGCCTCCTGCGGGTCCGACGGACCGAGGATCAGCGCCTGGTCGTCCGCCGCATCCGGCTCGGGACAGGCCGTATCCTCGCCGTCGACGGGGGCCACCGGCATCAGAGGCCGCGGCGCGACGCTCGGGCCGACCTCCGAGGCCGAGGCGCCGACGTCGCGCATGGTCGGGCGGAACATGCTCGGTGGCGCCGGGTCGGGGACGCTCTCGGCCTCCGCGACCGAGACCGCGACCGAGACGCCATCCTCGCCGACGGCGACGCTGCCGGTCCCGGCGTCGCCGGCATCGGGTGCAGCGACGTCGGACTCGCCTTCCGGCGTACCGCTTTGGGTGAGTTCGCTGGACACTCTTTATCCTCCAATATCATGATGACTGATTGTTTTTTATGAAATTTTACAGTGATTTAACTGTAAATCATTAACAAATTTAAGTCGCAAATTAAACACAAGACTATTGTAAAATCGATCTTATATTTCATGGATGTTAGATGCTAATTTGATCGGCTGCGACAGGATGAACAATCTCGGGGTCATTCCGGGGCGGCGCAGCGGAGCCCGGGATCCGGAACCGCGGATGGTTCAGCATCATGCGGAGGACGTTCCGCGTCGTACTGTTTCTCCTGCGTGTCTGGATTCCGGGCTTCGCTGCGCGGCCCCGGAATGGCCCGGAGGTGATCAATACTGTCGGCTGAACCACGCGGACTCGCAGCTTGCGAACGATTGCCTTTCGTACCGATAGGCCGCCGCGACGATCCGCCATCCCGCACCCGTCGTCCCCTCGCTCGGCCCGTCTGGCCAAGCTCTTGCAAGCCGCGACAGGCGCGGCGGGGTTCCGGTCCCCGCCGAAATCTGTGAGAACAAGCGGCAGCCGGCGGGACAGCCGGGGCCGGGGCGGGGCAGGCACCTCATGCAGGACGATCGGCGGCCGATCGCCAACGACGCGCGGCTGGCGGCGAGCCGCCACGTGCTCACCGTCAACGGCCGGAACGTGGCGGTGGAGGCCGCCCCCGGCACCCGCCTCCTCTACGTCCTGCGCAACGACCTCGCGCTGAACGGCCCGAAATACGGCTGCGGCCTCGGCCAGTGCGGCAGCTGCACGGTGCTGGTCGACGGCCGGGCCCTGCGCTCCTGCGCGATCCCCTTGCGCGCCGCGACCGGGCGCCGGATCACCACCCTGGAGGGGCTGGCGCAGGGCGGTCAGTTGCATCCGGTGCAGGAGGCGTTCATCGCCGAGAATGCCGCGCAATGCGGCTACTGCCTGAACGGCATGATCATGACCACGGTGGCGCTGCTGTCGGCCAATCCCGATCCGGGCGAGGCCGAGATCCGAGCCAGCCTCCAGAACAACCTGTGCCGCTGCGGCACCCATATCGAGATCCTGCGCGCCGTGCGGGCCGCAGCGTTGCGGATGCGAAACCGCTCGCAGTCCGGATCCCAGGGAGACGAGGCATGACCCGGGATCCCGGCGGGACGAGCCGGCACTGGCAGGAGGCGGGCGACCTGCTGCTGGTCTACCGCGAGACGATGGGCCGCCCGCCCCGCCTCGGCGATGCGCCGGGTGCCGCGCTGGCCGTGGGACCGCAGCGCGCGCTCTACCTCGCGGTGGATGCCGAGGGCCGGGTCACCGCCTTCAACGGCCACGTCGATCTCGGCACCGGCATCCGCACGGCCCTGGCCCAGATCGTCGCCGAGGAGCTGGACGTGCCGCTGTCCTCCGTCGCGATGGAGCTCGGCAGCACCGCCACCGCCCCCGACCAGGGCGGCACCATCGCGAGCGAGACGATCCAGATCGCCGCAATCCCCTTGCGCCTGGCCGCCGCCACCGCCCGCCGCCACCTCGTCGAGGCGGCCTCGCGCCGGCTCAACCGCGGCGTCGCCGAACTCGTCGTCGAGGCCGGCACCGTCCGGGTCGCGGCGGAGCCGGACCTGAGCGTCGCCTACGGCGCGCTGGTGCGGGGGCGCCGCACCGAACTGACCCTCGATCCCGACGCGGCGGTGAAGCCGGTGGCCGACTACGCCATCGTCGGCCAGCCGGTGCCGCGGGTCGACATCCCGGACAAGGCCGTCGGCGCCTGGACCTACGTCCACGACGTGCGGGTGCCCGGCATGGTCCATGGCCGCGTGGTCCGGCCGCCCTGTGCCGGCGTCGAGACGGGTCTGGGCGGGATGCTGGTCTCGGTGGACGAGGTCTCGGTCGCCCATATCCCGGGCCTCGTCGCGGTGGTCGTCGTCGGGGACTTCGTCGGCGTGGTCGCCGCGCGCGAGGAGAACGCGGCGGAAGCCGCGCGCTGCCTGTCCGTGACCTGGCGGCCGGGAGAAGACCTCCCCGACCTCAACCGGCCCGAGGCGCCCTTGCGCGCCAACCCCGCCACGGCGCGCAGGCTCCTCGACCGCGGCGACGTCGAGCGGGCGCTGACCCACGCCGAGGCGCGGCTCGACCGGACCTATATCTGGCCCTACCAGATGCACGGCTCGATCGGCCCGTCCTGCGCGGTCGCGGAGTTTCGTGACGGCGATCTCGTCGTGTGGTCCGGCACCCAGAACCCGCACGTCCTGCGCAGCGACCTCGCGCTCCTCCTCGACATGCCGGAAGAGCGGATCGCGATCGAGCGCCACGAGGCGGCGGGCTGCTACGGCCGCAACTGCGCCGACGACGTCGCGGCCGATGCCGCCCTCCTCGCCCGGGCGGTCGGCCGGCCGGTGCGGGTGCAGCTCACCCGCGAGCAGGAGCATGCCTGGGAGCCGAAGGGCGCGGCGCAGGTGATGGACGTGCGCGGCGGCCTCGACGCCGAGGGCGGACCGGCGGCCTACGATTTCGAGACCCGCTATCCCTCGAACGGCGCGCCGACCCTCGCGCTGATCCTCACCGGCAGGGTGTCGGCGACGCCGGCGACCTACCCGATGGGTGACCGCACGGCGGTGCCGCCTTACGCCTTCGGCCACGCCCGGGTGACGGTGCACGACATGCCGCCGATCGCCCGCGCCTCCTGGATGCGCGGCGTCTCGGCCCTGCCCAACACCTTCGCGCACGAATCCTACATCGACGAGCTCGCCACCGCCGCCGGCGTCGACCCGATCGCGTACCGCCTGCGCTATCTGCCCGATCCCCGGGCCGCCGACCTCGTCCGGGCCGTGGCCGAGCGGGCGGCATGGGTTCCGCACACGAAGCCCGGCAGCCATGGCGGGTCCGGCGACATCCTCTACGGGCGGGGCTTCGCCTACGCGGTCTACGTCCACGGGCCGTTCCCCGGAAAGGCCGCGGCCTGGGCCGCCTGGGTGGCGGATGTCGCGGTCAACCGGGTCACCGGCGAGGTCGCGGTGACCCGGGTGGTGGTGGGCCAGGATTCCGGCCTGATGATCAACCCGGACGGGGTGCGCCACCAGATCCACGGCAACGTCATCCAGTCGACGAGCCGGGTCCTCAAGGAGTCGGTCGGCTTCGACGCCACCGGGGTGACGAGCCGCGAATGGGGCAGCTACCCGATCCTCGCCTTCCCGCAGGTGCCTGAGATCGACGTCCTGATGCTGCCGCGCCAGGACCAGCCGCCGCTCGGGGCCGGCGAATCCGCCTCGGTGCCGAGTGCGGCGGCGATCACCAACGCGCTGTTCGACGCCACCGGGATCCGCTTCCGCGAACTCCCGCTCACGGCCGAGGCCGTCCGCACCGCCCTCAACCCGCCGCGGATCGCCGGACCCGACGATTCGCGCGAAGCTTCTGCGGCACCGCGCCGCCGCCGCGGCTTCCTCGCCGGCCTGTTCGGGGCCGGCGCCGGGGCGCTGGCCCTCGCCACCACCCTCCTGCCCTGGCGCCCGGCCTATCCGTCGATCGAGCGGCCGGACGCTGCGGCCTATTCCGCCGCCACCATCGCGCAGGGGCGCCTCGTCGCGGCGGCGGGCGCCTGCCTCGTCTGTCATGTCGGGCCCGACGGCCGGTCCTTCGCCGGCGGGCGCGGGCTCGAGACGCCGTTCGGCCTCGTCTACGCCTCGAACATCACGCCGGATGCGGGCCTCGGCATCGGCGCCTGGTCCTACCCCGCCTTCGCCCGGGCGATGCGCGAGGGCGTGTCGCGGGACGGCCACCACCTCTATCCGGCCCATCCCTATACGAGCTTCTCGGGCGTCTCGGAGCGCGACCTGCAGGCGCTCTACGCCTACCTGATGGCGCAGGGGCCGGTGGCGGCGGCGGTTCCCGAGACCGCCTTGCGGGCCCCGTTCAACCTCCGGCCGCTGATGGCGGGCTGGAACGCCCTGTTTCACCGTCCCCCGACCTTCGTCGATCCGGCCCGCGGCCCAGACTGGAACCGCGGCGCCTACCTCGTCGAGGCGCTCGGCCATTGCGGCGCCTGCCACACCCCGCGCAACGCGCTCGGGGCGGAGAGCCGGGGCGGGGCGCGCCTCACCGGCGGCTTCGCCGACGGCTGGGAGGCGCCGGCGTTGGCGGGCCTGTCCCGCGCGCCCCTGCCCTGGACCGAGGACGACCTCTTCGCGTACCTGCGGACGGGCCGCTCGTCCCGCCACGGCAGTGCCGCCGGCCCGATGGCCGACGTGGTCGCCTCCTTGGGCCCCCTGCCGGATTCCGACATCCGCGCCATGGCGACCTACCTCGCGAGCCTCGCCCGCGCGGCGCCCGGCCCCGTCGCGGCGGGGGCGGCCGCACCTGCACCCGGCGCCTCGTCCCTGTTCCAGGGCGCCTGCGCCTCCTGCCACGAGGGCGGGGTCGGCGGGGAGCTGGTGCCGCTCGGCCTCGTCACGGCGGTCCACAGCGCGCATCCGGACAACCTGATCCAGGCGGTGCTCAACGGCGTCGCGGCCGCCGCCGAGCGCTTCCCCACCCCCGACCCCTCGGCGCCGCCTGCCGCGATGCCGGCCTTCCGCGACACCTTCACCGACCGGCAGGTGGCGGAGGTCGTCGCCTATACCCGCGCCCGCTACGCGCCGGACGCGCCGGAATGGCCGGGACTGGAGGCGGCGGTGGCGCGGGTGCGGGGGTTGAAGCCGCACGCCGCGTGGTGACGGCCTGCCACGCCGGGGCGGCGGGCCGTCACCACGACAGGCCGCTTCACACCCCCAGCCGGTCCGCCACGTCCTGCGCCAGCGACAGGCTCGAGGTCAGCCCCGGGCTCTCGATGCCGAAGAGATGCACCAGCCCCGGCAGCCCGTGCTCGGCCGGGCCGTCGACGAGGAAGTCGGCGGCCCCCTCCCCCGGGCCGGACAGTTTCGGGCGGATGCCCGCATAGTCGGGCACCAGGGCGCCGTCGGGGAGCGCGGGCCAGTAGCGCCGGATCGCGGCGTAGAACAGCGCGCCGCGGCCGGGATCGACCTCGTAGTCCGGCGCGCCGATCCACTCGACGTCGGGGCCGAAGCGCATCCGGCCGGCGAGGTCCAGGGTGAGGTGGATGCCCAGTCCCCCCTCGACCGGGGCGGGGTAGATCAGCCGCGAGAAGGCCGGGCGTCCGGTGCAGCCGAAGTAATTGCCCTTGGCGAGGACGAGGCGCGGCACCCGCGCCTCCGGGTAGCCTTCGGTCGCCCGGGCGAGGGTCTGCGCGCCGAAGCTCGCGGTGTTGACGACGGCGTCGACCGCGAGTTCGTCGTCGCCGAAATGGGCGGTCCAGCCCTCGCCCGAGCGGGTCAGGCGGTCGACGGGGGTATGGAAGGCGAGCGCCCCGCCCGCATCCTCGATGTCGCCCTGCAAAGCCAGCATCAGGGCGTGGCTGTCGACGATGCCGGTCTCGGTCGAGAGGAGCGCGGCGTTGCAGGTGAGGTTCGGTTCGAGGCGCCGCGCCTCCGCGCCGTCGAGGAGCGACAGGCCCTCGACGCCGTTCTCGACGCCTTGCGCGTGGATCGCCGCGATCTTGGCGCCCTCGGGCTCGGTCGCCGCGACGATCAGCTTGCCGATCTTCGCGTGCGGCACCCCGTGGCTCTGGCAGAAGGCGTAGAGCCGGCGCCGGCCCTCGACGCAGTGGCGCGCCCGGGACGACCCGGTCGGATAGTACATCCCGGCATGGATCACCTCGGAGTTGCGCGAGGACACGCCGGTCCCGATGCCGCCCTCCGCCTCCGCGACGATCACCTCGTGGCCGCGCAGGGCCAGTTCCCGACCGATCGCGAGGCCGACCACGCCGGCACCGACGACGAGCACCATCATCGGCCGCTCCTCCTTCGTTTCTTCGTTCTGCTTCTACGATGCAAAAGGGCCCCTCTCCAGGGGAGAGGGGCCCTTAAGGTTCACCGAACGCCGGCTGTTTAAGCCGCGATCGACATGGTCGGCTCGGCGGCGCGCACGTCGGCGTCGACGTGGGCCTCGAAGCGCTTGAAGTTGTTCTGGAACATCTCGACCAGGCTCTTGGCCGTCTCGGCGAAGGCGGCCTTATCCTGCCAGGTTTTCACCGGGTACAGGATGTGCGGCTCGACGCCCGGCACCGAGGTCGGCACCGCGAAGCCGAAATACGGGTCGCGGCGGAAATCCGCCTTGGCGAGCGAGCCGTCGAGGGCCGCGGTCAGCAGCCGGCGGGTGACCCGGATCGGCATGCGCCGCCCGGTGCCGACGCCGCCGCCGGTCCAGCCGGTGTTGACCAGCCAGCAATCGACGTGGTGGCGGGCGATCAGGTCGCGCAGCAGGTTGCCGTAGACCGAGGGGTGGCGCGGCATGAACGGTGCGCCGAAGCAGGTCGAGAAGGTCGCCTCCGGGCCCTTCAGCCCCTTCTCGGTGCCGGCCACCTTGGCGGTGTAGCCCGAGAGGAAGTGGTACATCGCCTCGGCGCCGGTCAGCTTGGCGATCGGGGGCAGCACCCCGAAGGCGTCGCAGGTCAGCATGACGATGTTCTTCGGGTGCCCGGCCTGGCCGGTGGCGCTCGAGTTGCTGATGAAGGGCAGCGGGTAGGCGCAGCGGGTGTTCTCGGTGCGCGAGGCGTCGTCGAAGTCCGGCAGGCGGGTGACCGGGTCGATGACGACGTTCTCCATCACGGTGCCGAAGCGCTCGGTGGTGGAGTAGATCTCGGGCTCGGCCTCCTTCGACAGGCGGATGGTCTTGGCGTAGCAGCCGCCCTCGAAGTTGAAGATGCCCTTCGGGCTCCAGCCGTGCTCGTCGTCGCCGAGCAGCACCCGGTTCGGGTCGGAGGACAGCGTGGTCTTGCCGGTGCCCGACAGGCCGAAGAACAGCGCCGAGTCGCCCTCGTGGCCGACGTTGGCCGAGCAATGCATCGGCATCACGTGAGCCTTGGGCAGCACGTAGTTCAGGTAGGTGAAGACCGACTTCTTCATCTCGCCGGCGTAGGAGGTGCCGCCGATCAGCACGATCTTGCGCGAGAAGTCGACCGCGATGACGGTCTCGGTGCGGCAGCCGTGCCGGGCCGGGTCGGCGCGGAAGCTCGGCAGGTCGATGATGGTCAGCTCCGGCTCGAAGGTCGCGAGGGTCTCGCGCTCCGGGCGGATCAGCAGGTTGCGGATGAACAGCGAGTGCCAGGCGTATTCGGTGAACACCCGGGCGCGGACCCGGTGGCCGACCTCGGCGCCGCCGACGAGATCCTGGGCGAAGAGCTCACGCCCCTCGGCATGGGCCAGGAAGTCCTCGAACAGGGTCTCGAACTGGGGCCGGGTGATGGCGCCGTTGTTCTCCCACCACACCTCGTTCTCGGTATCCGCGTCGCGGACCACGAACTTGTCCTTGGGCGAGCGGCCGGTATGGATGCCGGTCTCGGCGACCAGGGCACCGCCGGCGGCGAGCTGGGCCTCGCCGCGCTGCAGCGCGTGCTCGTAGAGGCTCGGGGCCTCCAGGTTCCAGTTGACGCGTTTGAGGTTGCGGAGGCCGATCTTGTCGGCGCCGAACGCCTCGTTGAATACGCCGATGTCGTTCACGCCTGTTCCTCCTGGCGCCGACCTTGGAGAATCCGGCGTCGCCGGTCCGGATCGGGCCGAATGACTTCACGCTCGCGTCCGGTGCGGCGACCGTGCCTGTCCTAGCAGGTCGCGCGCCCCCGCGCCGAGGCCGATCAAGGGGCCTCGATGGGCTGCTTTAGTAGGTGGCGAACCTTCACGGTTCAATCGAATTCGCCGTGAGCGCCCCTGACAGGCTCGACTTTGTGTCAGGAACCTGGGACGGCGCGCGCCTGCGCCGCCATCGCCACCAGGGTGGGGCGCAGGGCGGCGGGGCCGGCCAGGCGCTCCGGAAACACGACCCGGGCGGTGCGGTCGCCGGCCATCAGGTCGAGCCCCTCCGGGTCGAAGCCGGTCAGGCGCCACGGTCCGGGCTCCTCTCCGGCGAGCCGCGTGGCGTAGAGCGCGACGGCGTCGGCATGGTCCTCGTTCATGTGGGCGACGGCGCCCGGCTCGGATTCGGCGAGCCCGTCGAGCCCCGAGAGGTCGGTGAGGAGTTCCCCTGCCGTCAGCGTCGCGGCACGCGCGAAGCCGCCGTTGAGGTGGCCGGCCCGGACCGCGAGGCGGAAGAACGCGAAATCCGGGAAATCGGCGTAGAGCGCGGCCTTCGGATGGCGGGCGAGGAAGCGCGTCCGCACCCGCGTCTCGGTCGTCCGCTCCGCCGCACCCGTCACGGTCAGGCGCGGATGGGCGAGCGGATCGCCCTTGCCGCCCGGGCTCAGCAGCAGCGAGCAGCGCGGATCGGCCTCGAGGTTGAGGGTGTGGGCCGAGAGGCGCGAGAGCAGCAGGAGCGGCGTCCCGTCGGCATCCGTCGCCACCGTGACGAGCGACGCGAAGGGCGCGCCACCGTCCCGCTCCAGCGTCGCGAGGGCGCCCGAGCGCACTGTCCGCAGCAGGGACTTGGCGAGGCCGATCGCGTCGAACGGCGCCTCGGCGGCCGGCAGCGGCGCGGCCTGCTTCCTCTCTCCCTCCGCCATACCGTCCCTCTCGCCCCGCTTGCCTCGTGCCCTACCTTGGCGCCGGCGGACGGGCCCGTCCAGGCCGCGCGACGCCGCGGCAAGCCGGGCCAGAGCCGCGCGACGCCGCGGCGAGCGGGGCCGGCCGCCTGCCCCGCCTGTGGCCGCCTCGCCACGGGTGCTCGCTTTTTCGGCGGGATGGCCTTAAGGGAGTCCGAATCGTGGCGTCGTCGCCACTGTCCAGCCTTTTTCCGGACGGGGGCGGCGGCACGCGAGATCTGCCCCGGAACCGGTTTCAGTCGGGTGGCGTTCAGCAGGGCCGGTATGTCCTGCGGGCGACGCCCGCGCCCCAGGGAACGCCCATGCCGACCATCGCCCTCGTCGATGACGACCGCAACATCCTGACCTCCGTGTCGATCGCCCTGGAGACCGAGGGCTACCGGATCCAGACCTACACCGACGGAGCCTCCGCCCTCGACGGGCTGAAGCACTCGCCGCCCGACCTCGCGATCTTCGACATCAAGATGCCGCGCATGGACGGGATGGAGCTGCTGCGCCGCCTGCGCCAGAAATCCGACCTGCCGGTGATCTTCCTGACCTCGAAGGACGAGGAGATCGACGAGCTGTTCGGCCTCAAGATGGGCGCCGACGACTTCATCCGGAAGCCGTTCTCGCAGCGCCTGCTGGTCGAGCGCGTCAAGGCGGTCCTGCGCCGCTTCGCCGCCAAGGAGGCCGGGCCCGGCGCCTCGGCCCGCGAGGCGGAGGCCGCCGCCGCCCGCTCGCTGGAGCGCGGCCAGCTGATGATGGATCCGGAGCGCCACACCTGCACCTGGAAGGGCGAGCCGGTGACGCTGACCGTGACCGAGTTCCTGATCCTGCAGGCGCTCGCCCAGCGCCCCGGCGTCGTGAAGAGCCGCAACGCCCTGATGGACGCGGCCTACGACGACCAGGTCTACGTCGACGACCGCACCATCGACAGCCACATCAAGCGCCTGCGCAAGAAGTTCAAGGTGACCGACAACAGCTTCGACATGATCGAGACGCTGTACGGCGTCGGCTACCGTTTCAAGGAAATGTGAGTCGCTTGACCAGCAGAGATGTGACCGCGTGAGCGACGGATCGGCTCTCGGCGCCGTGCGCCGCCTGCTCGCCAGCAAGGGATTGACCCGGGGCCGC
The DNA here is from genome assembly GCF_900116815.1 of Methylobacterium sp. 174MFSha1.1. Lineage (NCBI taxonomy): Bacteria > Pseudomonadati > Pseudomonadota > Alphaproteobacteria > Hyphomicrobiales > Methylobacteriaceae > Methylobacterium > Methylobacterium sp. 174MFSha1.1. The sequence goes on from NZ_FPCB01000051.1 coordinate 27,612, forward strand.
CTCCTCGGCGGTTCGGGTCCGAGGCCGTCGAGCGAGATCGACCCCGATGCCGAGGCCGCGCGCGAGCCGTTCGGCCTGCGGACGGTCCGGCGGTGGATCGCGCAGCGCTTCGCCTCGAGCCTGACCCGGCGCATCGTGGTCCTGAACCTCGCCGGGCTGATCGCGCTGCTGATCGGCTTCCTCTACCTCAACCAGTTCCGGCAAGGCCTGATCGAGGCGCGGGTGCAGAGCCTGCTCACGCAGGGCGACATCATCGCCGGCGCCATCGCGGCCTCGGCCACCGTCGACACCGACGCGATCACCATCGATCCCGACCGCCTGCTCCAGCTCCAGGCCGGCGAGGCGGGGGCCTACGGCGACGAGGCGCCGTCGGGCCTCGAATTCTCCCTCAACCCGGAGCGGGTCGCCCCGCTCCTGCGCCGCCTGATCACCCCGACCGGCACCCGCGCCCGGGTCTACGACCGCGACGGCACGATGCTGATCGACTCCCGGGGCCTCTACATCCGCGGCGACCTCAGCCGCGACCCGCCGCCGGCCCGCAAGGACAGCCCGAACCTGATCGAACAGGCCTGGAACGCCGTGCGCAGCCACGTGCCGGGCCTCGGCCGCCCCTCCTCCGCCGACGAGCCGGGCCCCGCCGACGGGCGCACCCTGCCGGAGGTGCAGCGGGCGCTGGCCGGCGCCCGCGGCACGCTGGTGCGCCGCAACGGCCCGGGCGAGACCATCGTGTCGGTGGCGGTGCCGATCCAGCGCGGCCGCACCGTCCGGGGCGCCCTGCTGCTCTCGACCCAGGAAGGCGACATCGACAAGATCATCGCCGCCGAGCGCTTCTCGCTCCTGCAGGTCTTCATCATCGCGGCCCTCGTGATGGTGGTGCTGTCGATGCTGGTCGCCGGCCAGATCGTCGGCCCGGTCGGGCGCCTCGCCGAGGCCGCCGAGCGGGTGCGCACCGGCATCAAGTCGCGCCAGGAGATCCCCGACTTCACCCGGCGCACCGACGAGATCGGCCACCTCTCGGGGGCTTTGCGCGACATGACCCAGGCGCTCTACCGCCGCCTCGACGCGATCGAGAACTTCGCGGCGGACGTCTCGCACGAGCTGAAGAACCCGCTCACCTCGCTGCGCAGCGCCGTCGAGACCCTGCCGCTCGCCAAGACCGACGAATCGCGCGGTCGGCTGATGCAGGTGATCCAGCACGACGTGAAGCGCCTCGACCGGCTGATCAGCGACATCGCCGACGCCTCGCGCCTCGACGCGGAACTCGCCCGGGCCGAGGCCGGCCGCGTCGACCTGAGGAAGCTGATCACCACGGTGGTGTCGGTCGCCAACGAGCGCCGGCGCCGGGGCGACGCCGCCATCGACCTCACGGTCGAGCCGGCCCCTTCCGGCCTCGACGACCCGTTCGCGATCCTCGGCCACGACAGCCGGCTCGGCCAGGTGGTCAACAACCTGCTCGACAATGCCCGCTCGTTCTCGCCGAAGGGCGCCAGCGTCCGGGTGGCGCTGCGGCGCCGGCGCAACGCCGTCGAGCTGACCGTGGAGGATGACGGTCCGGGCATCCCGCCCCACGCCCTGGAGCGGATCTTCGAGCGCTTCTACACCGACCGGCCGGAGCAGGGTTTCGGCCAGAATTCGGGCCTCGGCCTCTCGATCTCGCGCCAGATCGTCCAGGCCCATCGCGGCACGATCCGGGCCGAGAACCGCCTCGGGCCGCTCGGCGAGGACGGCGAGCCGGCCCTGCTCGGCGCCCGCTTCATCGTCCGCATCCCGGCCCAGAGCCGCTGAGTGGGTGCCGTCCACGCCAGCTGCGTGGTGCTGGGCGAGGACGGGATCCTGATCCGGGGGGCGGCGGGGAGCGGCAAATCGACCCTGGTGCGTGACCTCCTGGGGCTCGGCGCTATCTCCGGCGTCTTCACGGCGCTGGTCGGCGACGACCGCGTGACCCTGACGCCGCGGCACGGGCGCCTCGTCGCCGCCCCGCACCCGGCGCTCGCGGGCCTCATCGAGATCCGCGGCCTCGGCCTGCAACCTGTTGAGGCCACGGTGCCTTCCGCGGTCCTGCGCCTCGTCGTCGACCTCCAGGAGGCCGCCCCGCGGATGCCCGAGGAGGGGGCGGAGACGATTCGTCTCCAGGGGGCGGCCCTGCCGAGAATGGTCCTGTCGCCGGACCCGAGCCGGGCCGCAACGGTGATGTGGCGTTGGCGCCGCCTCCGTGTCATGATGATGACCGATTGATGCGGATTTCGCCGCATTGCTCTTGCGCTCGCCTTTGCGCTGCACAAAATGGCGGCTCGGCTCCAACGGGGCGTCGGAACTCGTGTCGATGATTGGAATGGTGCTCGTCACCCACGGCCTGCTCGCGACGGAATTCAAGGCCGCGCTGGAGCACGTCGTGGGGCCGCAGGATCAGCTCGAGACCATCACCATCGGCCCCGAGGACGACATGGAGGTCCGTCGCAAGGACATCATGTCGGCGGTGTGCCGGGTGAATACCGGGGAGGGCGTCGTCGTGCTGACCGACATGTTCGGGGGCACGCCCTCGAACCTCGCCCTCTCCTGCATGAACGGCGGCTCGGTCGAGGTGGTCGCCGGCATCAACCTGCCGATGCTGATCAAGCTCGCCAGCGTGCGCGACGAAGAATCCCTGGGCGAGGCGGTGCTTCACGCCCAGGAGGCGGGGCGCAAGTACATCAACGTCGCCTCGCGGGTGCTCGCCGGCAAGTAGGCCGGGCGAGCGTCCGAGCGCTCGACGAAGCGCTCGATTCCCGCGTCATCCGTTCCAGAGCGCCGTCCGATCGCGTTGCGATCGATTGGCGCTCTAGGTCTTTCATTCTGCCGCATTTTCTTCGACGAACCGGTGTCCACTTCGTCGGAAAATGCTCTAGCTTTCTGCAAACGTCCGGTTACCGTAACCGGCCGTTTCCCGATGATGCGCGCGAGAGCCGGACGACCGCTAGGCAGGTCCGAACCGGGTCCGAGCAGGTGCCCCCCACGATGACGCCCTTTGCCGACACAGACGACGAGGACGGCGAGCTGCCGCCGATCCCCGAGGGCGCCAGCGCCCGCGACCTGCCGATCATCAACCGCCGCGGCCTGCACGCCCGGGCCTCCGCCAAGTTCGTGCAGACGGTCGAGAAATTCGGCTCGGAGGTCACGGTGAGCCGGGGCGGCGAGACGGTGGGCGGGCGCTCGATCATGGGCCTGCTCACCCTCGGGGCGGCGCAGGGCACCAGCATCCGGGTCACGGCGCTCGGGCCGGACCAGGATTCCTGCATGGAGGCGATCGCCGCCCTCCTCGCCAACCGCTTCGGCGAGGACGAGTAGCCCTTAACCCCGGCTCAGGCCCGCAGGCGCATCAGGCGGCGCAGGCCCGTCGGCTTCGGCCGGGCGGCGGCCAGCGCCTCCACCGTCACCACGGCCTCGACGCGGGCGGGCGACGCCACCGGCGCCGGGCCCTGCGCCAGGCACAGGCCCGCCTGGCGCCAGATCGTGTCGTGCCGCCCGGTCGCGAGGTGCACGGCCGCCGCCACCACCTCCCCGTCCCGCCGCACCAGATCGACGCAGGCCTGCCGGCGGTGGGCGAAGCGCCGGGTCACCACCCGGAACGCCGTCGCCGCCGCGGGCTCGGCGAGGAGGCTGCCGGCGCCGCGCCGCGCATCGAGCACCAGGAAATGCTCGACCGCGTCGCGCAGGCGCGCCGGGTCGCGCACCCGCTCCAGCGAGGTCCGGCCGGCCGGCAGGGTCAGGGGAGCCGGCTCGGGCGCGGGCGCCTCGGCCTGGTCGGCGATCGCGAGGCGCCGCCCGGTGGCGCCCGCGGCCTCGCCGAGGGCAACCGCCAGCCCCGAATCCGGCCGCAGGTCCGGCCAGTGCAGGTCGACGAGGCGCAGTCGCGATCCCCGCAGGTGGTCGAGGGCGGCGCGGAGCACCGTGGCGGCGTGGCCGGCATCGACCGCCGCCTCGGCGGTGCCGGCGAGTGGCAGGCGCCAGAGCCGGGCGCTTCCGGCGAGGCCCTGGCGCGCCGGCAGCCGCAGCGGCAGCACGCCGCGCAGGACCGGGGCGCGCAGGCCGTCCTGCCACACCATCAGCAGGGCCAGGGTCTGGCCGTCGGCGAGGTGCTGCGCCACCGTCAGGGTGAAGTCCGGATCGGCGTAGACGCTCGGCTCTACGGCCCGGGCCATCAGGCTGCGCCACGCCTCGACCTCCGGCTCGCGCAGCGAGGCGGGGTGGCGCAGCTCCGCCCGCAGGCCCACCGCACCGGCCAGCCCGCCCTCGATCAGCGTCAAGGAAGTGCCCATCGCAGCCTCGTTCCGGGTCATCCGTCCCGGAATGGGACGGCGGCGCGGCCCCAACGGCCGCGCCGGACGGGACGGTTCAAGTGCCGTGCCGGCCCGGAGCGGGATCGGGCCCCGCGATCAGCCGCCCGGAATCGCCAGGGGGTTGCCGGTCAGCGCCGCGGCGTCCGGCGCGTCGACGCTTGGCCGGCCCAGGAAGGCGTCCCAGAGCCGGCGCACGAAGGCGGGATCGAGGTCGCGCACGATCAGGACCAGCCGCGAGCGGGTGTCGCCGTCGGGCCAGGCCGGCAGGGTGGCGGGCGTGTGGACGACGTGCTGCACCCCGTGCACCACCACCGGGCGGCCGGGATCGTCGGCGAGCGCCACCAGCCCCTTCAGGCGCAGGAGCTTGGGGCCGTGGGCCGAGCGCAGCAGGTCGAGGAACATCTCGAAGGCCGCCCGCGGCACCGGCTCGTCGCTCACCAGGTGGAAGGCCCGGATCGCCGCGTCGTGCCGGTTGACGTCGTGGTGGTGGTGGCCGTGATGATGGTCGTGACCGTGATGATCGTGACCATGGTGGTGGTGATGGTCGTGGTGCCTGTCCTCCGCCCCGAGCCAGGCCCGCACGTCGGCCACCTTGCCGTCGAGGTCGAACAATCCGCCGAGCAGCGCGTCCGCCGGCGCGTCCGGAGCCAGGATCGTGGCGCCCGGATTGATCCGGCGCAAGCGCGCGCGCAGGGCGTCGGCCTCTTCGCCCGCGAGGTCGGACTTGGTCACGACCAGCCGGTCCGCCACCGCGGCCTGGCGCAGGGCCTCAGGATGGGCGTCGAGGGTACCGTCGCCGTTGACCGCATCCACCACCGTGACCACGCCCTGGAGCGCGTACCGCATCGCCACGTAGGGGTGGTAGAGCAGCGCGTGCAGGATCGGCGCCGGATCGGCGAGGCCGGTGGTCTCGATCACCACCCGGCGAAAAAGCTGGATGCGGCCGTTGTCGCGCTTGCGCAGCAGGTCCTCCAGCGTCGCGATCAGGTCGCCCCGCACGGTGCAGCACAGGCAGCCGGCCCCGAGCAGGATCATCCCCTCGTCCACGGTCTCGATCAGCAGGTGGTCGAGCCCGACCTCGCCGAACTCGTTGACGATCACCACAGTGTCGGCGAGCTCCGGGGCGCGCAGCAGCCGGTTGAGCAGGGTGGTCTTTCCGGCGCCGAGGAAGCCGGTGAGGATCGTGAGCGGGATCGGGGCCGGGCGGCCGGGGGTGTCGGTCATGGGTGGTCTCGTCGGACTGTGACTCCGCGAACTGCGCATCCGGCCGCGGAACGTCAATCCCGGTCCGCGGTACCGGTGAGCGGCACCCGCTCCAGCACCCCGCCGTCGAGGACCTGGTCGTCGGTGGCCCACAGCAGCCACAGCGCGTCGAGCGTCAGGCGCAGGATCGGCCGGTCCCACCAGCGGTCGATCAGCATGGCGAGGCTCGCGGCCTCTCGCGGGTCGAGGTCGTCGGTCAGGGCGTGCAGGCCGACGACGTAGAGACCGTTCGGCGGGCGGCCCATGATCCGCTGGATCTCCGCCAGCCGGTCCACCCCGTTACGGCACTCAGGGTAGGCTCGCAGGTACAGCCGGCCGAGATTGACGTTGCCGGAGAACAGGCCGCGCAGCTCGACCGTGACCGGACCGAAGCCGGCGAGCGCCGTCCGCTGCGCCGGCGTGAGCACCGGCTCCGCCGTGGGACCGACGGCGAGCGAGCCGCACAGGGTCGCGTGCAGGCGCTCCGTACGGCGCGCGGCCACGTCCCAGGCGATCTTGTGGGCGAAGGGCGCGGCGCGCAGCTCGCGCTCCAGCGCGGCATGGGCCGGGGCGACGGCGAGGGACGCGTGCGGCACCGGCAGCACCAGCGAGACGACCCGGGGATGGCGCCCGCGCGCGTAGTATCGGCCGTCTCTCTCCGGGATTACGGCCGGGTGATCGGGCGCGACCAGGGGCAGGTGCGCCAGGCGGTAGGCCTCGTCGAGGACGAGGCCCTCGCCGGGCACGAACCGGGTCCGGCTGCGGCGATAGGCCAGGGCGCCGTCGGAGCAGAAGACCGGTGCCGCGCGCGCGGCCACCGGCTCAGTCGTCCTTCTTGCGGGCCGACTTCACGATCGGCTTGGCCTTCGCCTTGGCCTCGGGCTTCGCCGCAGGCTTGACGTCCTTGGCGGCCGGCTTCGCCGCGGGTTTCGCAGCGGCCTTGTGGGCGGGCTTCGGCTCGGCGATCACCGAGGTGGCCGGGCCGGTGGAGGCGAAGGCCGAGGCCGAGGCCGGCGCCGCGCCCCTCTGGCGGGCGAGGAGCTTCGGCTGCGGCACGGTGGCGCCGGTCGCCGCGATGCTGCGGCTCGGGGCTGGCTTGTGCGGCGCGGTCTTTTGGATCGCAGGCTTGGCGACCTTCACCCGCGGGGTAACCGGCTTGGCCGGCGCCGCCTCGTCGGTCGCCGCGATGGCGCTCTCGGCCGGGTCGCGGCCGGTCCAGACCAGCACCGGCTGCAACGGGGCGCGGGGCGGCAGGGCGCGGTTGCGCAGGGCCGCGCTGTTCATGGTGGCGAAGGCCAGGGCCGAGGAGGGCTGCGCGCCGACCGCCATCAGCTGGGCGTTGGCGTTGTCGGCGTTGCCCCCGGCGGCGGCGCCGGCGGTCACGGCGGAGGAATCCGCATCGGTCGGCATCGGCCGGCGCTTGTCGCAGATGTAGGGCCGCATGTCCGGCGGGCTCGCGATGCTCGATACCGGCATCTCGTTGAGCGTCTGGCCGCCCCAGCCGAAGGTCGACTGGCCGAAGCCGTAATCGAACAGGTCGGCGGCCTTCAGGTCGCGCTCGCGGGCGCTCGCCTGGCCCATCACCACCGTGAGGATGCGCCGGCCGTTGCGGTTGGCGCTCGCCACCACGTTGAAGCCGCCCGAGCAGATGAAGCCGGTCTTCATCCCGTCGACGCCGGCGTAGCGGCCGAGCAGGCCGTTGTGGTTCGGCATCACCGCGCGGCCGAACTGGATCGCCGAGATCGAGAACAGGTCGCGGTTCTCGGGGAAGTCGCGCAGGAGCGCCCGGCCGAGGACGGCCATGTCGCGGGCCGAGGTCCATTGCCGCGGGTCGGGCAGGCCGTTGGGGTTGTACCAGTGGCTGTCGCGCATGCCGAGGCGCTGCGCGGTCTCGTTCATCCGATCGGCGAAGCCCTCGATCGAGCCGCCGAGATTCTCGCCGATCGCCCAGGCGACGTCGTTGGCCGACTTCACCATGATGATCTTGAGGGCGTTGTCGAGGGTGAGCTGGGTGCCGGGCTTGAAGCCCATCTTCGAGGGCGGCTCGGCCGCGGCGGCCTCCGAGATGGTGAGCAGCTGGTCCATCGAGGCGCGGCCCTGGCGCACCATGTCGAGGGCGACGTAGGTCGTCATCAGCTTGGTGATCGAGGCCGGGTACCACGGATCGGTGGCGCCCTGGCTGAAGATCACCTTGCCGGAATCGACGTCGACGACCAGCATCGGCGCGGTGACCGCCCCCGCCGTCCCGGCGGCCAGAAGAGCGCCGAGGCCGAGGAGGCGTCCGGCGAGGCGCGGCAGCAGCGCAGCTGTGAACATTCCGATGGGTTCCCGTCGTGCCGGTGCCACCCTGCAGCGCCTCTCGCGACCGTCCGGCCTCGGCTGTGAGGCCGTCCGGTCACGCCGCCCCGGGCACCGCATGGCGGACCGACCGTGATTGTAGGGCAACGGCACAGCTTTTGACAGCGCCGCGCGACGCCCCCATCAACGCACCATCCGTGGCGGGAGCATGGCGGCGCTGCCATCCCGTCTCCGTCCACAGAACCGCCCACAGCTTTGGAGACGGCATCGGGAAGCGGGCAGCGTTGCGCCCTGTGCCCTTGCAGGCGCAGCCCTCATCTGACACGGCAGGACGACCGCACGAAACGACATGGAGCAACGCGGGCGATGCCGATGACCGGCACCGCCCGACGATCGACATCATGAGCTACGCCGTCAAGGAGATCTTCCACACCCTCCAGGGCGAGGGCGCCCAGGCCGGGCGCGCCTCGGTGTTCTGCCGCTTCGCCGGCTGCAACCTGTGGAGCGGCCGCGAGGCCGACCGGCCGGAGGCCGTCTGCCGCTTCTGCGACACCGATTTCGTCGGCACCGACGGCATCGGGGGCGGCCGCTTCTCCGACGCGGAGGCGCTGGCCGGGGCGATCGAGCGGACCTGGAACGGGGCCCGCGGCCGGCGCTACGTGGTGTTCACCGGCGGCGAGCCGCTGTTGCAGCTCGACGAGGCGCTGCTCGCCGCCGTCCATGCCCGGGGCTTCGAGGCGGCGGTGGAGACCAACGGCACGCAAGCTGCGCCGTCGGGGATCGACTGGGTCTGCGTCAGCCCCAAGGCTGGCGCGCCCCTGCACCTCACCCGCGGCGACGAGCTGAAGCTCGTCTTCCCCCAGGCCGGCCTCGACCCGGACGCCCTCGCCGAACTCGACTTCCGGCACCTCTGGCTGCAGCCGATGGACGGGCCGGACCGGGTCGCCAACACGCAGGCCGCGGTGGAGCATTGCCTGCGCGACGCGCGCTGGCGCCTGAGCCTGCAGACCCACAAGCTGATCGGGATCCCGTGAGGGCCGGCATTCTGTTCGGCTCCTCACATCCGCAACCCAGTCTGAAAAGACCGTCTGGTCGGCGCACCGAATTCAAACCCTCCGAGTCATCCCGGGGCTCGCCGGAGGCGAGAACCCGGGATCCATAACCGCTGACGGTGCCGGATGGAGAGGTGTGCGTCCCGACCTCTTCTGAAGCGTCAGCGGTTATGGATCCCGGGTTCCGCCGCGCGGCCCCGGGATGACGAGGAGAATTGTCGCCTTGCGGTCTGATCGATCGACGCGGACGATCGATCGGTTCTGTTGCACGAGGGTTCGCCCGCCGGGCCATCGGTGCTAAGGGGCGGCCCGACCGCAATTCCCAGAACCATGCACAGATGAAGATCACCCAGGCCTTCACGTTCGAGGCGGCGCACCGGCTGCCGAACGTGCCCCCGACCCATCGCTGCCACCGCATGCACGGTCATTCCTACCGGGTGGAACTGACCCTCGACGGGCCGGTCGACCCGGAGACCGGCTGGGTGGTGGATTTCTTCGACGTCGAGGGCGCCTTCGGCCCGGTGCTCGAGCGCCTCGACCATTACTGCCTCAACGAGGTGCCGGGCCTCGAGAACCCCACCGCCGAGCACATCGCGGTCTGGATCTGGGAGAAGACCCGGCCGGCCCTGCCGCTCCTGTCCTCGGTCAAGGTGTTCGAGACGCCGATGTCCTGGGCCGAGTACACCGGCGCATGAGCGCCGGATGGGCAGAATATACCGGCGCGTGAACGCCCGACGGGTCGAGGACGCCTGCCCGTGAGCGCCACGGAAACGGAGCATTACCGGCGGCTCGCGGCGATCGTCCGGGCCGATCCGGACCTGATGCGGCTGCTCGAGGCCGCCCGCGGCCTCGCCCTGCCGCAATGGCGCCTCGTCGCCGGCTGCCTCTACCAGACGGTGTGGAACGTCCTGACCGGCCGGCCGCGCGGGCACGGCATCCGCGACTACGACCTGATCTACTTCGACGCCGACCTGTCCTGGGAGGCCGAGGACGCGGTCCTGCGCCGCGCCGCGCCCGTCCTCACGCCTTGCGTCGGCCCGGTCGAGATCCGCAACCAGGCCCGGGTCCATCTCTGGTTCGAGGGCCGCTTCGGTTCCCCCTACCCTCCCCTGCCGTCGGCCGACGCGGCGCTCTCCCGCTACGCGGCGATCGTCCACGCGGTCGGGGTGCGGCTGGAGGCGGATGACGGCCTCTCGATCGCCGCGCCCTTCGGCCTCGCCGACCTGTTCGGCCTGGTGCTGCGCCCCAATCCCGTGCTGGCCAACGCGCCGGCCTACGACGCCAAGGCCGCGCGGATGCGGGCCCTCTGGCCCGAGCTGACGGTGCTGCCCTGGCATGGAGCGGGCGGCGCCCCTGTCAAGTGCGCGGACGACACGGCGGCGGTTTCCACCGGCCTGTCCCCGGCGCCCTCCCCGTTCTCGACAAGCCGTTGAACCCACAGCAGTCTTTGACCAGCTGAACGCGCACTCCAACGAAACGATCACGATTCCAGGACCTTGCCGCCGGACAAGCTGTGGACCGGGCGTGGGCGGGGGAACGGCGTAACGATCGGTTCACCCTGCCGCCGATCGTTCCTGTTGCGAAGCTTCCCCCGGAGGCCATACTTTTCCTCACCCCGCCGCTCGCGCGGGTCTCGTCCCGCTCTCGATCGACGAACCGGTTCGGTTTCGCGGCGCATCCGCCGCGGAGACGCCGCGGCCTGCCGCCAACCTGCGGCGGCGCCTCGCGGATTTCAAACAGCCGGGGTCCTTAAGAGAAACGAGACCAGTTGTTGATAGACCGGGACGAACCACGGGGAAAACGGCCGGGAAGGAGTTGATTTCCCGGACCTTCGACCCGGCCGCCCAACCCCTCGTCCGGGGTCATGGCGGCAAGCGTATCTGCGTACGGGCCGGGAGCGGGCAGCCGCCACCGGGCCGAGAAGGGACCAGTCATGCGTGTGGACGGCAGCTTGGCGGAAGGAGTCGGCTCCGGCCGTGGCGGCAACGGCGATGACGGCCGGGGCGAAATCACGGGAGCCTGGCAACGGGTGAAGCGCCGCCTGCGGGCGGAACTCGGCGAGGACGTGTTCGCGAGCTGGTTCGCCCGGCTCGAATTGCAGGAGGTCTCCGGCGGCGTCGCCCGCCTGACGGTGCCGACCCGGTTCCTGAAGAGCTGGATCGAGTCGCACTACCTCGACCGTGTGCTCGCCACCTTCCGCAGCGAGGCCGACGGCATCGAGAGCCTGGAGGTCGGGGTGCGCGGCGCGATGGCGCCGGCCCGTCCCGGCGCCGCGGCGCTGACGAAGCCCGCCGCGAGCCCGCGCCCGGTGGCAAGTCCGAGCGCGGCCGCCGAGGCGCCGGAGCCCGAGCGCGCCACCCGCGGGGGCGCCCCCGAGGGCGATCTCGGCGGCGCACCCCTCGATGCACGCCTGACCTTCGAGAGCTTCGTGGTCGGCCGCTCGAACGCGCTGGCGCATGCCGCCGCCGAGCGGGTCGCCCGGCACGACGGCGGACCGGCGCTCTACAACCCGCTCTACTTCCATGCCGGCGTCGGCTTGGGCAAGACGCACCTTCTCCACGGCATCGGCCACGCGGTGAAGAATTCCGGACGGCGGGTGATCTACCTCACCGCCGACCGCTTCATGTACGGCTTCGTCAACGCGCTGAAGACCCAGAGCGCGCTGGCCTTCAAGGAGAAGCTGCGGGCGATCGACGTCCTGATCCTCGACGACGTGCAGTTCATCCAGGGCCGCTCGATCCAGGCCGAGTTCGGCCACACCCTCAACGCCCTCATCGATGCCGGGCGCCAGGTGGTGGTGGCGGCCGACCGGCCGCCGACCGAGCTGGAGGCCCTCGACGAGCGGGTGCGCTCGCGCCTCGCCGGCGGCCTCGTGGTCGAGATCGGCACCCTCGACGAGGCCCTGCGTGCCTCGATCCTGCAATCGCGCCTGGAGGCGGTGCGGGCCTCGCACCCGGCCTTCGAGGTCGGCCCGGCGGTGGCCGAGTACGTCGCGAAGGCCATCACCGCCAACGGCCGCGACCTCGAAGGCGCGGTCAACCGGCTGCTCGCCCACGCAACGCTGACCGGGGCGCCCGTCACCCTCGACACCGCCGAGACGGCGATCCGCGACCTCGTGAAGAACCGCGAGCCGAAGCGGGTCAAGATCGAGGACATCCAGAAGCTGGTGGCGAGCCGCTACAACGTCTCGCGCTCCGACATCCTCTCCGAGCGCCGCACCGCCGCGGTGGTCAAGCCGCGCCAGATCGCCATGTACCTCTCGAAGGTGCTGACGCTCCGCTCCCTGCCGGAGATCGGCCGGCGCTTCGGCGGGCGCGACCACACCACGGTGCTGCACGCGGTGCGCAAGATCGAGAAGGCGATCGGCGAGGACACGGCGCTCTGCGACGAGGTCGAGCTCCTGAAGCGCATGCTCCAGGATTGAGGACGGGAGACCGAAGGCAGGCCGGAGCCCGGCAACGGGCCCCGGCTTGCCTTCGGGATGCGCCTTCGCCAAAGTTCCGGTCCCGTGCGTGCACGGGGCAACGTTTGCCTTTGCCGGCCTTCGCGGGAGGCCGGCCGTACGAGACACGGATCACCCTGATGAAAGTCACCGTCGAGCGCGCGGCCCTTCTTCGGTCGCTCGGCCACGTGCACCGCGTCGTGGAGCGGCGCAACACGATCCCGATCCTGTCGAACGTCCTGCTGCGCTCCGGGCCGGACGGCCTCCAGCTCAAGGCCACCGACCTCGACATCGAGGTGACCGAGACGATCCCCGCCGACGTGGTCGATGGCGGCGCCATCACGGTGCCGGCCCACGTCATCTACGACATCGTGCGCAAGCTGCCCGACGGCGCCCAGGTCTCGCTCGAGACCAGCGGCGAGACCGGCCAGATGCTGATCCGCTCCGGCCGCTCGCGCTTCACCCTCGGCGCCCTGCCCGAGGCCGATTTCCCCGATCTCGCCGCCGGCGAGCTGCCGCACCGCTTCGAATTGCCGGCCGTCGACCTCAAGCGCCTGATCGACAAGACCCAGTTCGCGATCTCCACCGAGGAGACGCGCTACTACCTCAACGGCATCTTCTTCCACACCATCGAGGCGGAAGGCTCGCTCAAGCTGCGGGCGGTCGCCACCGACGGCCACCGCCTCGCCCGCGTCCAGATGGAGGCGCCGGAGGGCAGCGGCGGCATGCCGGGCATCATCGTGCCGCGCAAGGCCGTGGCCGAGATCCAGAAGCTCGTCGAGGACGGTGGCGAGACCGTCGGCGTCGAGATTTCCTCGGCCAAGGTCCGCTTCAGCTTCTCGTCGGGCGTCACCCTGATCTCGAAGCTCATCGACGGCACCTTCCCGGACTACCAGCGCGTCATCCCGACCGGCAACGACAAGCGCCTGACGGTCGAGCGCGACCAGTTCGCCAAGGCTGTCGACCGCGTCTCGACCATCTCCTCCGAGCGCGGCCGGGCGGTGAAGCTCGCCATGACCGACGGGCGCCTGTCGCTCTCGGTCAACAACCCGGATTCGGGCTCGGCGACCGAGGAGCTCGACGTCGATTACGAATCCGGTCCGCTCGATATCGGCTTCAACGCCCGCTACCTCCTCGACATCACGGCCCAGCTCGACGGCGACACCGCGCTGTTCCGCCTCGCCGATCCGGGCTCGCCGACGGTGATCCAGGACCGCGAGGGCGCGCCGGCGCTCTACGTGCTGATGCCGATGAGGGTGTGAGGGGCGCGCATCACGGCCAATGACGAATAGGCCGACGCCATCGACGACACTCCGCGTCATGTATGGACGGCCCCCGTTTCGCAAGGGTTTGTGAGCATCGGTTTGAGCCAGTCGGTTCAGGAGCAGTCATGTATCCGGCCTCTGATGCCGTCGTGCCGCCGCGGTTGATGCGACGAGGACGACGGCGGGCCACCAAGGGGTGC
>NZ_FPCB01000047.1:0-45943 GCF_900116815.1 Methylobacterium sp. 174MFSha1.1
GCGAACACACCCTGGCGCGGGGTGGAGCAGCCCGGTAGCTCGTCAGGCTCATAACCTGAAGGTCACAGGTTCAAATCCTGTCCCCGCAACCAAACAAACAAAGACCCCCGCGAGGCGCGAGCCTCGCGGGGGTCTTTGCGTTCAGGCCGGCGCGTAGCCCGGCTTCTTGAAGATCGTCTCGGCCTTGGCGGTGATGTCGGGCTCGTAGACCGTGGCGGTCCAGGCACTCGGCTCGACATCCTCGATGCCGACCGAGACCGAGCCCTCGGAGCAGCCCGCGGCGGCGATCAGGGCCTTGGTGACCTCGTCGGCGATGCGCTGCTTCTGCGCGTCGCTGCGGCCGGCATAGAGTTTCACGATGACGTGCGGCATGGGACGTCCTCTCCTCAGCGGGCGCCGTACTCGGCGTCGCTGACTTGTTCGAGCCAGGTCACGGCGCTGCCGTCCTGCTTCTCCTGGATGGCGATGTGGCTCATGCCGGTGGTCGCGGTCGCCCCGTGCCAGTGCCGCAGGCCGGGCGGAAACCACACCACGTCGCCGGGCCGGATCTCCTCGATCGGTCCGCCCTCACGTTGCGCCCAGCCGAGGCCCGCGGTGACGATCAGGGTCTGGCCGAGGGGATGGGTGTGCCAGGCCGTCCGCGCCCCCGGCTCGAAGGTGACGAGGGCGCCGGCGACCCGGGCCGGGTCCGGCGGGCTGAGGAGCGGGTCGATCCGCACCCGGCCGGTAAAGTACTCCGCGGAGCCCGTCTGCGACGGACGGGACCCGCTCCTGTGGATCTCCATGGCGCTTGCCTCCTGGCGCGCATCCGCGCGCGACCGGGCTGCCATAGCCCAGTCGCCGACGGTCCCGCCAGGGGAGGGGCCTGTCCCTCAGCGCGCCGCGTCGCGGCCGACCCGGCTGTGGCGCCGGCCGTAGCCGAAATAGATCGCCAGCCCGATCCCGAGCCAGACCACCAGCCGGAGCCAGGTCTCGCCGTCGAGCGACAGCATCATCGCGAGGCAGACGAGAATCCCGGCCGCCGGTACGAGTGGGACCAGCGGCACGCGATAGCCTCGCGCCTCGTTCGGGTGGGTGCGCCGCATGATGACGACGCCGGCGCAGACGATGATGAAGGCAAGCAAGGTGCCGATGCTGGTCATGTGGCCGAGCGTGCTGATCGGGGTGAGACCGCCGAGCAGGGCCGCGAACACCATGAAGAACAGGTTGGAGCGGTACGGCGTGCGCCAGGTCGGGTGAATCGCGGCGAAGAATTTTGGCAGCAGCCGGTCGTTCGCCATGGCGAAGAAGACCCGCGACTGGCCGTAGAGCAGCACCAGCATCACGGTGGTGAAACCCGCGATGACGCCGAGCGTCACCAGGGTCTGGAGCCAGGGAAACGGCGTCTGCTTGATGGCGGTGGCGACGGGTGCGGCGTCGCCCTTCATCGAGGCGTAGGGCACGAGGCCGGTCAGCACCGCCGCGAAGGCGATGTAGAGCACGGTGCAGACCGCGAGCGAGCCGAGGATGCCGATCATCATCGTGCGCTGCGGGTTCTTCACCTCCTGCGCCGCCGTCGAGACCGCGTCGAAGCCGATATAGGCGAAGAACACCACGCCGGCCGCCCGCATGATGCCGCTCCAGCCGTACTCGCCGAAGGTGCCGGTGTTGTCCGGAATGAACGGGACGTAGTTCTGCGCCTTGACGTAGAACAGGCCGACCCCGACCACGATCAGCACCACCGCGACCTTGACCACCACGATCACGCTGTTGACCCGGGTCGATTCGCGCACGCCGCGCATCAAGAGCAGCGAGATCAGGCATAGGATCAGCACGGCCGGCAGGTTGACGATCCCGTGCACGGTCGAGCCGTCGGCGAGCTGCACCGTCTCGAACGGCGAGTGCAGCAGGCGTGGCGGCAAGATGATACCCCAGTCCTGGAGCAGGGTGGCGACGTATTTCGACCAGCTCACCGAGACGGTGGCGGCGCCGACCGCGTATTCGAGCACCAAATCCCAGCCGATGATCCAGGCGACGAACTCGCCCATCGTGGCGTAGGCGTAGGTGTAGGCGCTGCCCGAGACCGGGATCATGCTGGCGAGTTCGCTGTAGCACATGCCGGCCAGCGCGCAGCCGATCGCCGCGATGGCGAACGAGATCACCACCGCCGGCCCGGCATGCTCCGCGGCGGCGATGCCGGTGAGCGAGAACAGCCCGGCGCCGATGATCGCCCCGATACCGAGCCCGACGAGGCTCACGGGGCCGAGGGTGCGCTCGAGGCCGTGGCCGCCGCCCTCCGCGTCCTGGCGCAGGCGGTCGATTGGCTTCGTCCGCATCAGCCCCTCCGCTACGCTCTCCTGTGCCATCGCGCGTCCTCCAAGGATTGTTGGAGACATCAACGCAGCGTCACCGCCAAAGCTGCACCGTGATCATCCCGAGATATCGCGCGGAAAAATTGCTGCACCGCAATCGTCTTGCCCGCGACGCATCGGCCGCTTGCCGATCCATGCTCCGTTTCAATATGATTTCCGCAACAATGACAGGAGGAGCCCCCATGTGCCGGATCTTCGCCGAGCAGACGCCGGAGCGCTACGCCTACGAGACGCGCTCGCTGCGGATCGGCGGGCACTGCACCTCCCTGCGCCTCGAGACCGCGTTCTGGACCATCCTGGAGGACATCGCCCGCCAGGAGGGCCTCAGCGTCGCGAAATTCGCCACCAAGCTCCACGACGAGGTGCTGGAGCGGCACGGCGAGGTGCGCAACTTCGCCTCGCTCCTGCGCTGCTCCTGCCTGATCTACCTCTCCGCGGGAAACCGCGCGCCGGTGCTGATGGCGGCGGAGTAGCCCGCAGCCGCACCCTCAGCGCGAATCCTCCAGGATCATCGCCGCGCCCTTCTCGGCCAGCATGATCGTCGGCGAGTTGGTGTTGCCCGAGGTGATGCGCGGCATCGCCGAGGCGTCGGCGACGCGCAGGCCCCGCACGCCGCGCACCCGCAGGCGCGCGTCGAGCACTGCTCCGGCATCGTGGTCGGCGCCCATGCGGGCGGTGCCGACGGGGTGGAAGATCGTGGTGCCGAGGTCGCCCGCGGCCTTGAGCAGGTCGGCGTCGCTGGCGATGCCGGGCCCCGGCAGGTACTCCTCCGGCCGGTAGCGGGCGAGCGGCGCCTGGGCGACGATGCGGCGGGTGAGCTTGAGCGAATCCACCGCCACCCGGCGGTCCTCTTCGGTCGAGAGGTAGTTCGGCCGGATCTCCGGGGGCGCCAGGGGATCGGGGCTCCCCGCATGCACGCTGCCGCGGCTCGACGGGCGCAGGTTGCAGACGCTGGCCGTGAAGGCGCCGAACCGGTGCAGGCCGTCGCCCCACTTGTCGAGGGAGAGCGGCTGGAAGTGGTATTCGAGGTTGGCGGTGGCGTACTCGGGCGAGGAGCGGGTGAACACCCCGACCTGGCTCGGCGCCATGGTGAGCGGCCCGGTGCGGAACAGCGCGTATTCCACCCCCATCCAGCCGCGCTTGATCAGGTTGGCGTAGGAGAGGTTGAGGGTCGGCACGCCGGTGACTTTGTAGACCGGCCGGATCTGCAGGTGGTCCTGCAGGTTCTCGCCGACGCCGGGCGCGTGATGCGCGACCGCGACCCCGAGGGACTGGAGCCGCGCCCCGTCGCCGATGCCGGAGAGTTCGAGGAGCTTCGGGGTCGCGACGGCCCCGGCCGAGAGCACCACCTCGCCGTTCGCGCGCGCGATGTAGCGCTGCCCGCCGCGGCCGAACACCACCCCGGCGGCGCGGCCGTCCTCGATCAGCACCCGCTCGACGTGGATCCCGGTCTCGAGACGGAGGTTGGGGCGGCTCAGCGCCGGCTTGAGGAAGCCGCGGGCCGCGCTCCAGCGCCGGCCCCGGCGCTGGTTGACCTGGAAGTAGGACGAGCCCTCGTTGTCGCCGGTGTTGAAATCCGGGATCTTCGGGATCCCTGCGGCCTCCGCGGCATCGCGGATCGCGTCGAGGATCGCCCAGCGGATCCGCGGCGGCTCGACCCGCCACTCGCCGCCCGAGCGGTGGAACGCGTTCGGCGGCGCGATGTGGTCCTCGTGCTTGAGGAAATAGGGCAGCACGTCGTCCCAGCCCCAGCCTTCGAGGCCGAGCTGGCGCCAGCCGTCGTAATCGGCGGCCTGGCCGCGCATGTAGATCATCGCGTTGATGGCCGAGGAGCCGCCGATGACCTTGCCGCGCGGATAGGCGAGCTGGCGCCCGTTCAGGCCGGCCTCGGCTTGCGTGGTGAACAGCCAGTCCGCCCGCTTGTTGCCGATGGCGAAGAGGTAGCCGGCCGGGATGTGGAACCAGATCCAGTTGTCGCGCCCGCCCGCCTCCAGCACCAGCACCTGCCTTCGGGAATCGGCCGAGAGGCGGTTGGCGAGCACGCAGCCCGCCGAGCCCGCCCCGACCACGATGTCGTCGTAGGTGCCGAATTCCTCGAGAGCCCCGCCGGCTTCGCTGCCTGCCATCGCGTTTCCCAACCCTGATCTGTCGTTCCGGCGGGTTTAGCGCATTCCGCTGGCGACGGCGCAAGGGGTTGCGGCTAAGCTCCCCCGAAACAGGGGGGAGAGGCATGGGGCGGACAATCGGACTCGCGGCGGGCCTCGCGGCCGGCCTCTTGGCAGGCCTCTCGGCTGGCCCGGCGCTCGCCGGGGAATGCGGGGCGCTCGCCAACCTCAGGATCGAGGCGGTGAACCTCCATTCCGCCGCCGAGGTGCCGGCCGCCGGCGACCTGCCGGCCTATTGCCGGGTGCTCGGCACGGTGCGGCCGGCGACCAGCTTCGAGGTGCGGCTGCCGCTGCAGAACTGGAACGGCAAGTATTACGGCACCGGCTGCGGCGGCTTCTGCGGCAACGTCCTGTCGGATGCGCCCGGCTTCACGAACGCGATGAATTACGGCCTGCGCCGGGGCTACGCCGCCTCGACGATGGATGGCGGCCACTGGGGCACCGGCTCGGCCGACGGGCGCTGGGCCGTCGGCGACCTCGTCGCTCGGATGGATTGGGGCCAGCGCGCGGTGACCGAGACCGCCCGGGTCAGCAAGGTGCTGGTGCGGGCCTTCTACGACCGGCCGCAACAGAAATCCTACTTCGCCGGCTGCTCCACCGGCGGCCGCATGGCGGCGATGGAGGCGCTGAAATACCCGAAGGACTTCGACGGGATCATCAGCGGCGCGCCCGCCCTCGACTATACCGGCCTCGTCGCCACGACCTTCGCCTGGGTGACGAAGGCGAATACCGGTGCGGACGGCAAGCCGATCCTGACCACGCCCCGGGCCAGGCTCGTGACGGAGGCGGTGGCGGCGGCCTGCGGGACGAAGGACCAGTCCGGCCTCGTCGCCGACCCCCGGCAATGCGGCTTCAAGCCCTCGTCCCTGCGCTGCACCGGCGACACGTCGGACACGTGCCTGAGCGAGGCCGAGATCGGGGTACTGGAGAAGTGGTATGCCGGGCCGACCGATGCCACGGGCCGCGCGCTCTATCCCGGCGGCATCCCCCTCGGCTCCGAGGCGCACTGGCCGCGCTGGCTCACGGGCCTCGGCAACGCGCCGGCCATCCTGCCGCTCTTTTCCGCCGACTTCCTGCGCTACATGGCGTTCTGGCCGTCGCCCGGTCCGTCCTACCGCGTCACCGATTTCGACTTTTCCGTCGATCCGGCCCGGATGGGGCCGCAGGCCCAGGTCTACAACGCCGCCACCTACGACCCGGCCGCCGGCTCCGTGCGGCCGGTCGCCGACCTCTCGGCCTTCCGCGACGCCGGCGGCAAGCTCCTGATCTATCACGGCTGGGGCGATCCGCTGGTCACGCCGTTCATGAGCGTCGCCTTCTACGAGGCGCTGGCCAAAGGAACCGATGGCAAGGGGGCGGGCGGCCTCGACACCCTGGCGAAGACCGCGCGCCTGTTCATGGTACCGGGCATGGACCATTGCGGCATCGGCACCGAGGGGCCGGGGATCAGCGATACCGGCATCGATCCGCTGACGGCCCTGGAGCGCTGGGTCGAGGCCGGCGAGGCGCCGCGCGAGCTCGTCATGACGAAGCGCGACGCCGGCGGGGCGGCGCAATGGTCGCGGCCGGTCTGCGCCTACCCGCAGGTTCCCCGGCCGGAGGGTGCCGGCCTCACCTGCGCGGCGCCGTGACGGCTGCCGACCGGCCTCGGCCGGTCGGCCTATGGCGCGGGAAAATCTCCCCCCGTCTCTCCACGGTTGGCGGGATTTTCCTATAATGTAACGCGTTAGCAATTGTTCAGGGCCGCTTTCGTGGCATCTGTGCCGCAGGAGTGGCAGGCATGAGCGACGACGTACGACCGCGGGTTCTCTCGATCACCAGCATCACCGCCGTCAGCACGATCGACGGCGGCGATACGCTGGCGGCCGAGGTGAGCGGACCCGACGGCGGCACGGTCTTCCTGCTGATTCCCCTCGGCGCAGCCGGCGCGCTGATCACCCAGCTCACCGACGCCGCCGAGCGCGGGGCGCAGGAGCGGCGCCTGCACAGCCAGGGACGGCGTCCGGCCCAGGAAGCCTGAGGCTCAGGAATCCCGAGGCCCAGAAGTTCTGAGACCCGGGTGGGCGGCCGGGCCTTCCTCCCGGTTCCCCTAGGGGACGCGTGTCTGCTCAAATGCCGCCGATCGGCTGAACCGGCTGGTGAGGAGGATGGGCCAGAACGGCCTCCGGTCGCGGAGGTGCGTCGTGTCGTTCAGGAATCGACTGCGGTTCGAGCACCAGCTCGCCGCGCTGGTCGGCTTGCTCTGCCTCGCCATGGTCGGGGCGACGGTCGGCGGCGCCGTCTGGCTCGAGCGCAGGAGCGCCGTCCGGCTCGCCGAGGCGGGCCTCGCGCGCCTCGCCGCCGGCATGGCCGAGACGCTCGACGTCACCCTGCGCGAGCGCTTCCGCGAGATCCAGGTCGTCGCCGGCCTCGCACCGCTGCGCGAGCGCTGGACGGGCGACGCCACGATGGTCCGCGGCGTCCTCTCCGCCATGCGGACGACGGCGCCGGACTACGCCTGGCTCGGCTTCGTGGCCGTCGACGGCCGCGTCCGGGCGGGCACGGAGGGCATGCTCGAGGGCTTGGCGGTGACGGGCAAGGCCTGGTTCGAGAGCGGGTTGTCCCGGCCCAATGTCGGCGACGTGCACGAGGCGGTGCTGCTGAGCCGCCTTCTCGTCCGCTCCGAGCCCGAGCCCCTGCGCCTCGTCGATCTCGCGGCACCGGTGCGCGATGCCGCGGGGCAGGTCGTCGGGGTGCTCGGCGGCCATCTGAGCTGGGACTGGGCGATCCGGGCCCGGCGCCGCCTCCTCGACGAGGGCCTGCCCGGCACCGACCTGTGGGTGCTCGACCGGCGCGGCCGCGTGATCCTCGGCCCGCAACTCGGCACGTCGCCGTTCGGCCCCGCCCGGATCGGCGCCATGGTCGAGGAGGGCAGCGGCCGCTTCGCCGCCGCGCTCGGATCCGACACGCTGCTGGCCGGCTTCGCCACGGCGGCGAAGGGCGAGCGCACCGAGATCGCGGGCGGCGATCCCGGCCTCGGCTGGATCGTGGTGGCGACGAGGCCGGAGGCGCAGGCCCTCGCGCCGGTGCGGCGCTCGATCCAGGCGCTGCTCGCCCTCGGCGCGGCGACGGCCGCGACCGGCATCGCGCTGGCCTGGTATCTCGGCCGCCGCGCGGCGGCCCCCTTGCGTCGGATGACCGCCGCGGCGGACCGGATCGGCCGCGAGGCCGAGGCGACGACGCTGCCCCGCCTCGACGGTGCCCGGGAATTCGTGGCGCTCTCGGCCTCCTTGCGCTCGCTGTTGCGGCGCATCGGCACCGCCGAGCGCGAGCTCAGCGACGCCACGATCCGCCAGACCCGCGTCGCCGCCTTCTACCGGCGCCAGATCGAGGACCTGCGCCAGGTCGCCGGCACCGACCTGCTGACCGGGCTTCTCAACCGGCGCGGCTTCGCCCGTCCGGCGGAGGGGGCCTTCGTTCAGGCGAGGGGCGGCCGCGGCGTGGCCGTGCTGGTCGCCGACATCGACCACTTCAAGCGCGTCAACGACCAGCACGGCCACGATGCCGGCGACGCGGCGATCCGCCATGTCGGCGCCCTGCTGGCGGAGGCGGTGCGCGGTTCCGACACGGTGGCCCGCTTCGGCGGCGAGGAATTCGTGGTCCTGCTCGTCGGCCCCGGCGGGACTGAGGCTTTGCTCACCGCCGAGCGGCTCTGCGCCGCCGTCCGGGCGGCGGAGATCGCGCATGGCGGCCGCGCGATTCCCGTCACGATCAGCATCGGGGTCGCGACCGTGTCGGCCCGCGATGCCGACATCCAGGCGACGATCGCCCGTGCCGACGCGGCCCTCTACGAGGCCAAGGCGCGGGGCCGCGACCGGGTCAGCGCCGCGGCGGAGATCGGGGAGGTCGAGCGGGCGGCGTGAGCGGCGCTCATCCCCGTTCGAGGCCCACGGAGCGTCGCACGAAGCCGAAGGCGGAGGTCAGGCTGCTGCCGGCCGCTCCGGCGGCGGCCTGAACCGCGTCGCTCGCGGCCTGCAGCGTTCCGGCCGATGCCGTCTCGGGAGCGAGTGGGACCGCAAGGCGGCTCGCCGCCCGGGCCAGACCGACCCGCAGCACCTCGCGGTCATGCGCCACCAGGGCGGCCAGCCGCGCATCCGCCAGGGCGACGACGAGCCCATCATCCGCGAAGGCGATCTCCACCAGGGCCTTCGGTCGGCTCTCGTCGGCTTCGACGGCGGCCAGGGCCGAGACGGCCAAGCCGGCGGCCCCGGTCAGGTCGAGTTGAGAGGCCAGGCCGAGGCCGCCCTTGATCCCGGTCAGCACCTGCTCGCCCCAGCCGCGCTCTCCGGCCACGCCGCCATGCGACTCGATGGCGACGACCGTGTCGACGCCGCGCTCGACGCCGTCCGGCGTCGTGAACACTCCCGCCTCGTACTGGCCGCGTCCCTTGCCGCAATTGCCCGCGACGACCTTGATCTCGGCCATGAACGGCGCCCCGCCCGCCAGCATTGCCCGGTCGCTGTCCTGTGCCAGCGTGCTCGGCGTTCCGGCGAGCTTACCGGTGGGATCGGCGCCATGTCGAGGGGATCGCATCGCCCGCGAGGCCGACATCCTGCGGCTTGTCCCGTCGCCCCCGGACGCGTCCGTGTTCCGGCGGAACCGGATCGCGCCAAGCTCCGTTACTACTCCATAAGAGTATTCATGGAGTCATGGAGGCGACGATGATGAAAGGCGGGCTGCTCTGGTTGATCGGCATACCGATTCCGATCATCCTGATCCTGTTCTTCCTCGGCTACCTGCATTGAGGGTTTGCCTGAGCACGCTCCAGGAATAATATCCTCCTCGCCGGTCCGGGCTCCGGTGCGCGGCCCCGGACTGACGAGGAGTGTGACAAATCCGTCGGGATGGTCGCACGTTCCGAAGACGTGTCAGCGCCGCGAGGCGAGTTCGCCCATCCGGGCGGCGCGGCCCTGCTCGACGTGCCAGCGCGCATCGGCGACCTGCCGGCGCAGGCTGTTGCGGCGCCAGAGATGGTAGAGGCGGAAAGGGTGCGGGACGGTGCCGGCCCGGGCCTCGTGATGCTTCAGGCGGCGCAGCAGGCCGGGCAGGCAGGCGCCCGCGGCCTCGCCGGTGGCGATGTCGCCGAGACGGACCTGGCGCAGCAATTCGGCCCGGTAATCCTCCACGCCCGATCCCTCTCGTCCCTCTTCGGAAGAAGACGCATCCCTCGAAGGGAGATGCCGTCCGTCGTGCCGGTGCGGGAAGGATGGGAAGATCATGCGACGGTGGCAACGCGGCATCGTCGCCCGCCCCCGAAAGGCGTAGGCCCTCACGCAAAAAGAGGCCCTGCCGGCGGGAGCGAGCAGGGCGGTGAAGTCGACTTGGGGGCCTCAGCAACATCCCTGATGGTCGTCCACCCGGTCGAGACCGGGCCAGCAGGGACGGTCGGGCAAGAATTGCCGCAACACTTGTGATGTTGCTGCTCTTTTTCGGGCCTTTCCATCACTTATGTGAAGATTCACAGGCGGGGGATTGTCGCCGGCGGTCAGGCCCGGGGGATGCCGGTGTCGCCGGTGCCGGTATAGTCCGCGATCGAGACCAGGGCCGGGACGTCGCGGAGCGTGATGGCGGTGGCGCGCTGCTCGACCAGGCCGTCCCGGCGCAGCTGCTGCATCGTGCGGTTCATGTGCACCACGCTGAGGCCCAGCGCATCGGCCAGGACTTCCTGGGTGATCGGGAACGAGAACCGGTTCTCCTGGACCCGGTCCACCGCCGCCAGCCGCTCGCGCAGCTCCAGCAGGAAATGGGCGACGCGCTCGTAGGCGGTCTGGCGCCCGAGGCGCACCACCTGGTTGACGAGCCAGATCTCCTCCATCTCCCGCGCCTGCCGGAGCGCCGCCGCCAAGCCCGTCTCCTTGCCGGCCGCCTTGCCGCAGGTCCGGCCGCCATCCGCGGCGTCGCGCAAGGCCCCCGCCTCGCAGATCTGGGCCGGCGTCAGGGTGGCGACGGAGCCGAAGGGCAGCGGCCGCCGGCGCTGGTCGAGGCCGATCAGGTCGCCGGGCAGGAGCACGACGACGATCTGGCGCCGTCCGTCGGCGAGGAGGCGCTGGCGGCAGGCCCAGCCCTCCAGGAGCACCTGCGGCCGCGGCGCCGCCTCGCCGTCGCGCACGAGTTCGGTGCGAGCCGGCACCGGGACCGGGCGGGCGGTGACCTGGCGCAGCAACGCCGCCTCGTCGGCGGCCAGCGGGGCGTAGCCCGAGAGGCGGCGCAGGACCGCGTCCGTGGCGGCGGGGGTGTGGGCGAGGGGCTCACCCGGCATCGTCGGCCTCCGCGCCCGGATCCTCGGCCGCGGCCGGAGCGGTCGGGCCCGTCGAGCCGCGGCCCGGCGCCCGGATCGGCATCTCGATGACGCAGCGCACGCCGCCCGGGCGGTAATCCAGGGCGGTCGTGGCGCCGAACTCGTAGACCAGGCCCTGCTCGATCAATTCGCGCCCGAAGCCCCGGCGGGCCGGCGCGGTCGGGAGCAGGGTGACGCCGCTCTCCTGCCATTCGAGCCGCAGGCGGCTTTCCGGCTCGGGGCCGTAGACGTGCCAGGAGATGGCGATCCGCCCCTCCGGCCGGGCGAGCGCCCCGTACTTGATCGCGTTGGTGGCGAGCTCGTGCAGCGCCAGGCCGAGGGTCTCGGCGGTCCGCTGCGGCAGGCGCAGCTCGGGGCCGTCGAGGGTCACCTGGCCGCCGTCCCGCACCGCGTGGGACAGGACCTCCTCGCCGATCAGCTCGGCGAGGTCGGTGGCGGCGTCGGGGCTGCGGGTGAGGATGTTCTGAACGCGGGCGAGCGCCCCGAGCCGGCCGTCGAAATGCATCGTGAAGTCGGCGAGCGAGGTCTGGCCCTCGGCGGTGCGGTTGGCCACCGAGCGCACCACCGCCAGGATGTTCTTCACCCGGTGCTGCAGCTCGATGAGCAGCAGGCGCTGGCGGTCCTCGGCCATCCGCCGCTCGTGGCTGTCGGTGCAGGAGCCGAACCAGGTGACGGCGTCGCCCTCCGGATCGGCCATCGGCTCGGCCCGGGCGGTGAACCACCGATAGGTGCCGGCGGCGGCCCGGATGCGGAACTCGTGCTCGAAGGTCTCGCGGGTCGCCGCCGCCCGCTGCCAGCGGCGCTGGTTCTCCTCGACGTCCTCCGGGTGCATCACCGTGAGCCAGCCGAGGCCGAGCGCCCGGCCGTCCTCCAGGCCGGTATATTCGTGGAAGCGCGGATTGACGTAGGTCCAGTTCAGGTCGGCATCGGCGGTGAACAGGAAGGCCGGGACGATCCGCTCCATCCGCCGGAAGCGCTCCTGGCTGGCGCGCAGGGCCCGCTCGGCCCGGGCGGTGGCGGTGATGTCCAGGAAGGTGATGACGACGCCGGCGATGAAGTTGTCGATCGAGCGGTAGGGCAGCACCCGGGCGAGGTAGCGCGCGCCGCTCTCCGGGCTGCCGACCTCGCGCTCGATGGTGCCGAGCGTGCGCAGCACCTTGCGCACGTCCTCGGGCAGTTCGGGGTAGTGGATGCGCGCCGCGATGTGGGTGATCGGCCGGCCGAGGTCGGACTCGATCAGGTGGAAGATGTCGGTCACCGCCGGGGTGAAGTTCTTCACCCGGAACTCGTTGTCGAGGAACACCGTGGCGATCTGGGTGCTCTCGAGCAGGTTCTTCAGGTCGCTGTTGGCTCTGCCCAAGTCGTTGACCCGGTGCCCGAGCTCGCCGTTGACGGTCTGCAATTCCTCGTTGACCGATTGCAGCTCCTCCTTCGAGGTTTCGAGCTCCTCGTTGGCGGATTGCAGCTCCTCGTTGATCGACTGATACTCCTCGTTGGAGGATTTCAGCTCCTCGTTGGTGCTCTCCAGCTCCTCGATCGTCGCCTGGAGCCGCTCGCGGGTCAGGCGCAGCTCGCTCTCCAGGCGCTGGACGTGCTCGTCGCGCAGGAAGGAGGGGGTCGGCTCCTCGGTGCCGTCGCCCTCCAGGGTCTCGCCCTCCTGGAACAGGATGACGAAGCTCGGCGGGCCGTCGCCCCCGGGCACCGGCTCGACCACCAGGGTGACGAGGCGGCGCTCGCCGTTGGTGCCCATGGCGGTGCGCTCGGCCTTGACGGTCCGGTTCTCGGCGCCCGCCTTGAGCAGGGCGGCGCGCAGGTCGAAGCGCAGGTCGCGGTGGACGAGGTTGAGCAGGTTGAGGCTCGCCGCGCCCGTCGCCGGGTCGATGTAGCGCCCGGTGCGGCCGGAGAAGTGCAGCACGTCGTAGGCTTCGTCGACCACCACGTAGGCCGGCGCGTAGCGCTCGGCCACCCGCTCGGCCCGGCGCGCGAGGCCGCCCTCGATGGTCCGCGGCCGCAAGACGCCGCCATTCTCCGCCTGGCGCCGGTCCGCGACCACGGTGAGGGGGAATTCCGGCAGCACCCGGGTGGCGCTCTCGAGGCGGCGGAAGATGCGGTAGCGCCGGTCTATCGGAGCGAACAGCTTGGCGTGCCGTGTGACGTTCTCGGAATTGCCGAGGAACAGGAACCCGCCCGGCCGCAGGGCGAAGTGGAACAGCGGGATCACCCGGTTCTGCAACTCGCCATTGAGGTAGATCAGCAGGTTGCGGCACGACACGAGGTCGAGGCGCGAGAACGGGGCGTCCTTGATCACGTTGTGCTGCGAGAAGATGCACATCTCCCGCAGCTCCTTGACGACGCTGTAGGTCGCGCCCTCCTTGACGAACCAGCGGGCGAGGCGGTCGGCCCGGACCTGGCGGGCCACCGCCTCGGTGTAGCGTCCGACCCGGGCGCTCGCGAGCGCCCGCCCGTCGATGTCGGTGGCGAAGATCTGCACCTGCGGCACCGCGTCGAGCTTGGCCATGTGCTCGCGCAGGAGGATGCCGATCGAGTAGGCCTCTTCCCCGGTGGCGCAGCCGAGCACCCAGACCCGGACCTGGTCGCCCGAGCCCTTGCCGGAGAACAGCCGCGGGACCACTTCGGCTTCGAGCAGCTCGAACTCGCGGTGGTCGCGGAAGAACTGCGTCACCCCGATCAGCAGGTCGTTGAACAGGTTCTGCACCTCGTCCGGATCGGCGCGCAGATGCTCGACGTAGGATTCGATCGTCTCGACCTGCACCACCTGCATCCGGCGGTGGACGCGGCGCAGGAAGGTGTTCTGCTTGTAGCCGTGGAAGTCGTGCCCGGTCTTGTTGCGCAGGATGGTGGCGATGCGGACCAGGGAATCGGCCGCGGCCTCTTCCCCCGCCGGCCGGGCCTCCGCGCTGCGGCGCAGGTAGCGGGTGTAGGACAGGATCCGGTCGGCCATCAGTTCCGGCAGCACGACGTGGTCGGCGAGCGAGGCGGCGGTGCTGCCGGACAACGCCTCCTCCCCGTGCGGCTCGGCCAGGGTCAGGCCGCCCGCCGCCTTGACGGCGGTGACGCCAAGGGTCCCGTCGCTGCCGGTGCCGGCGAGCACCACCGCCACCGCCTGCGCGCCCCGGTCCTCGCCCAAGGCGACCAGGAAGGTATCGAGGCCGCCCCGCCCCCCCGGCTCGTCCGTCTCCGCCGCGAGGCGGAACCGCCCCTGCGCCAGGGTCACGGTGGCGTCCGCGGGGAGGACGTAGAGATGCCCGGCCTCGATCGCGCCGCCCTCGGTGACCGGTCCCCGCGGCAAGGCGGCCGCCCGCGCCAGCACGGTGCGCCAGCGCGCCTCGTCGATCGCCTCGCGCTGCTGGAGCGCCACCACGACGGCGACGTCCGGCATGTCCGGCGCGTGGGCGAGGAAGCGCTCCAGGGAATCGATCGCGAGGCCCGACGCACCGACGCCGACGACCACCGGCCGGTCCGGCGATCGGTCGCCCGCGTCGTCGATGCCCGGCTCCGCGCGGATCTTCCTGGCCAAGGGTCGTCGCCTCCGGTGTGCGTCGGGTGAGAGAGGTCCGGATCCGCCATCGGCGACCATACGCGTCCGGCCATGCGCTGTCAGGCCGAACGGCCGGCGATCCCGGGCCAATCTCGCGGGTTTCGGGACCGTCGAGCCTCGCATCGGTTTGTAAGGCCCTGCTTCAACACAGGTTAAGCGGCCGGGCGGATGGCAGCCCCCACGTCAGCGGCCGGGCGATCCGGGTCCGGACTTGCCGTCGATCCGGCCGGCGATCCGGCGCTCGTAATGCTTGGCGACCCGCAGGTGGCGCGAGATCGCGTAGTTCATCGCCGTGAGGAAGCCGTAGGCGCCGCGTACGCAGTGGCGCCGGCCGAGATAGGCCTTGAGGAAGTTGCCCGGCAGCTCGACGAACAGGCGCCAGGTCGGGATCCGGACGCCCCGCGCCTCGAGGTCGTCGGCCTGCTGGTCGGAGTAGCGGTTGAGCTTGTCGAGCTGGTCGCCGAGCGAGCGGACCGAGAAGTGGTGGATCACCCCCCGCAGGCGCCCGGTCGTGGCGCCCGGTTCGAGGTCGACCCGGTCGTGCACCGGCGAGGGCGAGTAGCGGCCGCGGTCGCGCCGGTAGAGCCGCACCGGCCACAGCGTGTAGGCGAGGCGGTGCGGGCGCGCCTCGCCCGGGAACACCTCGGCGATGCCGAGCTCGTAGGCCGGGTGCGGCGGCTCGCCCGCCGCGAACAGCCGGCGGATCTCGTTCGAGAGCTCCGCCGGCACCACCTCGTCGGCATCGAGGTTCAGCATCCAGACGTGGCGGCACTGCTCTTCGGCGAAGCGCTTCTGCGGCCCGTAGCCGGGCCAGTCCCGCTCGATCACCCGGGCGCCGAGGGACGCGGCGAGCTCCCGCGTGCCGTCGGTGGAGCCGGAATCGACCACGATCAGGTCGTCGGTCAGGTCGCGCACGGCCGCCAGCGTGGCGCCGATCCGGTCGGCCTCGTTGCGGGCGATGAGGAAGATCGAGAGGGGGAGCGGGGCGACCATGGGACGTGACGGGCGAAAAGAGGAGCCGGGCCGCTCGCGCGGGCGCCGGGGCGGATCGGGCAGCCTCTAGCGCATATTTCGGCCTCCCGGTAACCGGCGCGGGCGACAGGCATCCGGGAGCGTGCCCTCCCGGCCACGGCCGCCCGCAGAAATGCGCCCCGGCCCCGCCGCCGCATTGGCGCCGCATCGATTTGGCTCATCCTTAAGAAGTGCGCCGGAGAATCGGGCGCGAGGAATCGCCGGCTGCCGCAGGGTTGTCCGGGGCGGCGAGCGGGGAGCGGATTGTCGTCGTGATGGGGATTCTCGTGCGGAGCCGGACCTTGGGGATCCTCCTCGTCGCGGCCGGGCTCGGCGCCTGCGCGGGCGCGCCGAAGGGCGTGCTGGCGCCGGTGGCCGCGACGGTGCCGGGGGCCTCGAAGGTCGACATGCTGGTGGCGACCACGCGCAAGACCGCCGCCAATCCGGGCGAGATGTATTCGGGCGATCGCGGGCCGGCCCTGTCCTACGCCGACATCACGGTCTCGATCCCGCCGGACGCGGTGCGCCAGCCCGGCACGGTGCAGTGGCCCAATGAACTGCCCGGCAACCCCGCCACCGACTTCGTCACCCTCAAGGCCGAGACCCTGGACCGGCCGGAGGCGGCCGCGCGCCTGCGCCACACGGCGCGGGCGGGCAAGCGCCACGTGCTGGTCTTCGTCCACGGCTTCAACAACCGCTTCGAGGACGCGGTCTACCGCTTCGCCCAGATCGTGCACGACACCAAGGCCGAGGTGGTGCCGGTTTTGTTCACCTGGCCGTCGCGCGGCAGCGTGCTCGCCTACGGCTACGACCGCGAGAGCACCAACTACTCGCGCAACGCGCTGGAAGGCGTGCTGCGCCGCCTCGCCCAGAATCCGGAAGTGGCCGAGATCACCGTGCTCGCCCACTCGATGGGCAACTGGCTGGTGCTCGAATCCCTGCGCCAGATGGCGATCCGCGACGGGCGCGTGGCGCAAAAGATCCGCGACGTGGTGCTGGCCGCCCCCGACGTCGACGTCGACCTCGCCCGCGAGGCGTTTCGCGACATGGGCCCGACCCGGCCCCGCTTGAGCCTGTTCGTGTCCCAGGACGACAACGCGCTCGCGGTCTCGCGCCTGGTCTGGGGCAGTTCCGGCGCGCGGCTCGGGGCCATCGACCCCTCGACCGAGCCCTATCGCAGCGAGCTCGCCCGCGAGAACATCGCGGTCCTCAACCTCACCGCCCTGAAGGGCAGCGACGCCCTCAACCACGGCAAGTTCGCCGGCAGCCCGCAGCTCGTGGCGCTTCTCGGCAACCGGCTGGCTCAAGGGCAGACCATCACCGATTCCCGCGTCGGCCTCTCCGACCGGATCGTCCAGATGACCGCGGGCGCCGCCGCCACCGTCGGCACCGCCGCCGGCCTCGCGGTCTCGGCCCCGGTCGCCGTGATCGACGCCCAGAGCCGCGAGACCTACGGCGAGCACCTGCGCAATCTCGGCCGGGGCATCGGCGACACGGCGGAGGGGGCGGTGGACCTGGCGACCGCCCCGGCGCGGGCGCTCGGGGGGCGGTGAGGGCGGCTTCTCGCAGCCTTCCCGCCGTGGCGCAGCGCCGCGACTCGGCTTAAGGCGTCGTCCGAGACGAGATCCCGCGTCGGACCGACGGCGACGGGACGTCCGGGGAGGCCCTGAGACCATGCACACCATCACGCGCCGCGGCCTGCTCGCCGCCGGGTCCGCCGCCGCGCTCATTCCCGCCCCGTGGGTCCGGGCGCAGGCGGGGCCGCTCCGGCTGAAATGCGGGGTCGTCACGCCCGACACCCATCCGGCGACGATCCGCCTGCGCGAGGCGGCCGAGAAGGTCGCCAAGGAGACGAACGGCGCGGTCGAGGTCGCGATCTTCCCCAACGGCCAGCTCGGCTCGGACACCGACATGCTGAGCCAGCTGCGCTCGGGCGCGCTCGAGATGTTCGCCCAATCCTCCTCCAACCTCGCGACGCTGGTGCCGCGGGCCTCGCTCATCAACATCGCCTTCGCGTGGAGCGGCTACGACAAGGTCTGGCCGGCGGTCGACGGCGAGCTCGGCGCCTTCATCCGATCGGAGATCACGAGGGCCGGCCTCGTGCCGTTCGAGCGGATGTGGGACAACGGCTTCCGCCAGACCACCACCAGCGTCCGGCCGATCACCGGCCCGGCCGATTTCGAGGGCCTCAAGCTCCGGGTGCCGAACAGCGCGCTGTTCACCTCCGCCTTCCGGGCGCTCGGCGCGGCGCCGGTCGCGCTCAACTTCTCCGAGGCCTACTCGGCCCTGCAGACGAAGGTGGTGGACGGCCAGGAGAACCCGCTCGCCATCATCACGAGCTTCAAGCTCGCCGAGGTGCAGAAGTACCTCTCCTTCACCAACCACATCTGGGACGGATTCTGGCTGATGTCCGGCAACCGGACCTGGTCGCGCCTGCCCGAGGACGCGAAGGCGGTGCTGACCCGCCACTTCAACCAGGCGGGCCTCGACCAGCGCCAGGACATCGCGAGCCAGGGCGTGGCGATGCGCGAGGCGCTGGGCAAGGCCGGCTTCGCGATCAACGACGCGCCCGCCGCGCCCTTCCAGGAGAAGTTGCGCAAGGCGGGCTTCTACACCGAGTGGAAGGGCAAGTACGGGGCCGAGGCCTGGGGCCACCTGGAGAAGTTCGCCGGGGCGGTGTCGTAGATCTGTCAGCTCGTTTGCTTGCCCCGTCGAGTGAAAGGTAAGTCGCGGGATCCCCTCTCCCGAGTGGGAGAGGGGTAGGGGTGAGGGTGACACGGTGCCGGGTTAAACTCTAACCGTCGAGCTGCCAGCACGACGCTCAGCGTTTCACACTGAAGCGTGTCACCCTCACCCCCGGCCCCTCTCCCACTCGGGAGAGGGGAGATGTGCCATTATTTGGAATGTCGGTGAGGCCCGGAATGTGCGGCTCATCGCGCCGACCGCCTCACTCCCGCTCCAGCGGCCGCATCACCGCGTAGAGCGCGTTCTTCGCCTCGAAGCCGATGCCCGGCACGTCCGGCATCGCCACCCGGCTGTCCTGCACCGGCACCGCGTCGGCGAAGCCGCCGAAGGGGGCGAAGACGTCCGGGTAGCTCTCGTTGCCGCCCAGCCCGAGACCCACCGCGATGTTGAGGGCGAATTGATGCCCGCCATGGGGCACGCAGCGGCGCGGCGACCAGCCATTGGCGCGCAGCACGTCGAGGGTGCGCAGGTACTCGACCAGCCCGTAGGACAGGGCGGGGTCGAATTGCAGGATGTCCCGGTCCGGCCTCAAGCCGCCGTGGCGGATCAGGTTGCGGGCGTCCTGGTGCGAAAACAGGTTCTCGCCGGTGGCGAGCGCGCCGTCATAGGTCGTGGCAAGCGCCGCATGCGCCAGGAAGTCGAGGGGGTCGACCGGCTCCTCGTACCAGCGCAGGCCGTAGGGCGCGACCGCCCGGCCGAAGCGGATCGCCTCCTCCAGCGTGAAGCGGCCGTTGACGTCGACGCAGAGCCGCGATCCGTCGCCGCCGAGGATGCCGAGCACCGCCTCGATCCGGGCGACGTCCTCCTGCAGCGGCACCAGACCGACCTTCATCTTCACCGTGCTGTAGCCGCGGTCGAGATAGGAGCGCATCTCGTCCTTGAGGGCGTCGAGCCCCTTGCCCGGATAATAGTAGCCGCCGGCGGCGTAGACCCAGGCCCTGGCGTCGGCCTCACCGCCACGGTAGCGGTCGGCCAGCAGCCGCCACAGCGGCACGCCCTTCGCCTTGGCCAGCGCGTCCCACAACGCCATGTCGAGCACGCCGACCGCCACCGAGCGCTCGCCGTGGCCGCCGGGCTTCTCGTTCTTCATCATTACCCCCCAGGCCCGGTGCGGGTCGAGGAGCCCGTCCTCGCCCTGGAGATCCTCGGGCGCGGCGGCCAGCAGGCGCGGGATGAAGCGCTCGCGCAGCAATCCTTGCGGTGCGTAGCGGCCGTTCGAGTTGAAGCCGAAGCCGACGACCGGACGGCCGTCGACCCTCACGTCGGTCTCCACCGCGACCACGCTCGCCGTCATGGTCGAGAAGTCGATCCAGGCGTTGGCGATGTCCGACTTGATCGGCGCGACGATGTCGCGGATGGCGGTGATGCGCATGACGGATCCCCCCTCGAGTTTCTGAGGCGCGAGTTTCTCAGACAATGCTCGTAGGGGGCAGCGCCCGCGCTGACAAATGCGCGGGACGCAAGGCGTCGGCCGGGCCCGCGGGACCCTATTTCGGCGTGCCGTTCTTCTGCGCGCCGGGGCCGGTGCCGGGCGCGCCGCTGCCCGTCGGGCCGTCGCGCTGCACGGTCGGGCCCGGGCCCATATTGCCGCCGCTCGATCCTTGCGAGCCGGTCGAACCCATGCTGCCCGGGTTGTTGCCGCCGATGCCGTTGCCCGGCGGCTGGCTCGACATCCCGGAGCCCGTGTTGCCGCTCGACGGCGGGGCGACGCCGCTGCCGTTGTTGATGCCCTGGGCGCCGGCGGTGCCGGCCATCAGCGTGCCGGCGAGAAGGGCGATGGAGAGGGTGCGCATCGGCATGGGGGTCTGTCCGCGGTTCGGGGTGCGATCGGACCGGGGCAACGGCAGGAGCGCGCCACCGTTCCCGGCCCCCGCACCGATCGGTCGGGGGCGCCGGCGGGCGGCTCGCCCGTCGAGGGCGGCCTCCCGGCTTTGCATCCCGGCCGTTCTGCATGCAGAGTAGGCGGTCTGTCGTCCTGCCGTCATGGGGCGGCGGCTATCGCCACCCGGCAGAAGGTGGCGCGGATCTTGATAGGGAGTGCGCGGGGTCCGGTCGCGGCCCGTCCCGTGCGAAGGAGTTATGATGCAGGTGTTCCTGATCGCCCTGGGGCTCGTTGCCGTCCTGGTCGCCGTCGGCGTGTTCGGTCATCACCCTGACACAAGCGAGGATCCGATCTCCCGGCGGCGCTCCTGAGGGGAGGGCGCGAGCGGACGGGACGCGGCGCAACGGCGGCTTTCCTGGTGCGTTAGGCTCTGCGGGCGGCCGTGCGGCGGCCCCATGGAGTCAGGTCCTCCTGCGACAGGAGCCCATCATGCCCGCATCGCGTTCGTTCCCCCGCGCGCTCGTCGTCTTTGCGCTCGTGTCCGCCGGCTCCGTCGCGCAGGCGCAAGGCCTCCCCGACCAGACCGGCACCGGGGGCGGGCCGCGCTCGACCATCACGGCGCCGAATACGAGTTCGGTCGGCCAGACCGTGCCGCGTCCCGGCGCGGGCGATCACCGCCTGGAGCGCCGGATCGACGACCGCACCCGCGAGGAGCGCGCCGACGACCGGATCGACACCGGCATCTGCGTCGGCTGCAACCGGTAGGGCGGCTCGGCCGAGGGCCGGTCAGCCCAGCAGTTCGGCGAGCCGCGCCCGGGCGCGGTTGATCCGGCTCTTCACGGTGCCGACCCGGCACTCCATCGCCGTCGCGATGTCCTCGTAGGAGAGGTCGTGCACGGCCGAGAGCAGCAGCGCCTCGCGCTGGTCCGGCACCAGGCGGTCGAGGGCGGCCTGCAGGTCGTGCAGGTCGAGGGTGCCCTGCTGCGCCGGCAGGGAGACCAGGCTCGCGGCGAACAGCCCGTCGGGATCGCCGACCTCGCGCGCCCGCTTCTGGTGCTCGGAATAGAAGCTGTTGCGCAGGATGGTGTAGAGCCAGGCCGAGAGGTGGGTGCCGGGGACGAACCGGTCTTGTGCCGCCCATGCCTTGAGCAGGGTCTCCTGCACCAGGTCGTCGGCGCGGGTGCGGTCGTTGCACAGCGTCACGGCCCGGCGGCGCAGGCGCGGCACCTCCCCGACGAGGTCGCGGCGGAAGGCCTCCGCGGCGCCGGTGTCGAGCCCGGCCAGGGCCTCGGCGAGGCGCGCGACCAGCGCCTGCAGCTCCGGGCCGAGCGGGAGCGCGGCATCGTCGTAGGCGGCCCGCAGGGCCGCCCCGAGATGGGCCTGGATGCCGGCCGGCAGCGACGGCGAGTGCGTGGGGTCGGTCCGGTCCGGGTCGGTGTGGGGCGGCGCCATCGTGCGGTCTCCGGTGACCGACGCTTAAGGCACGCTCCGTCGTACCATTACAATGATCCGGCCATACTAGTCCGCCGAGTATGGCCGGCAGTCCGCGCGGGCATGCGCCGCCGCTATCGCTCCTCCCCGCGCCCCGGCTCCGGGCCGCTGGCGGTCGATGCGGCCAGGCCCGGCACCAGGGGCAGGGCCGCCGCGCACGAGGCCGCCATGACCCAGAACGCTCCCGCCCCGAGGGCGCCGTAGAGCGGGCCGGCCGCCAGCGTCGCAAGCGTCGTGGCGAGGCCGAGGCCGAGGGTGCCGTAGAGGGTCTGGGCCGTCGCCGCGAGGGCGGACGGCACGGTCTGCCCGAGGATCCGCATCGCCGCGAGGTGGAGGAGCGCGAAGGTCAGCCCGTGCAGGGCCTGGATGCCGGCAAGCGCCGGCAGCGCGACGGTGAGCGCCGCCACCGACCAGCGCAGGATTCCGGCGCCCGCGGCGAGGGCGAGGGCGCCGGCGGGGCCGAGGCGTGCGAGGAGCGGCGGGCCGAGGACGAGGAAGACCAGGACCTCCGCCGCCACCGCCTCGGCCCAGAGCAGGCTCGCGGTGCCTGCGCTCAGGCCCGCCTCGCGCCAGCGGATCACCGCGAAGGCGTCGTGCACGGCGTGGCTGCCGACCACCAGGGCCGCCACCGCGACGAGGCGGCGAAAGCCGGGCGCGCGCAGGAGCAGGCCGGCCCCCGCGGTGACGGGCGCCCCGGCGGGGGCCGCCGCGCCCGGCAGGCGCAACGTCGCGCCGGCGAGCGCCGCGAAGGCCAGGGCGCCGGCGACCGGCAGGGCCGCGAGGCCGAGCCATCCGGTGACCTGGCCGGCGACGAGGGTGCCGGCGATGAAGGCGGCCGAGCCCGCGCCCCGCACGGTGCCGTAGGCGAAGCGGGCGGCCCCGGCGGCGGGCAGCGCCAGGGCGTCGGCGAGCGGGGCGAGCGGCGCGGTCGCGGCGGCGTGGACGAGGCCGGCGAGCAGGAGACCGGCGAAGCCGTGCCCGGCGAGATAGAGGAGGGCACTCGCCCCCGAGAGGGCGGCGCAGGCCGCGAGCACGGCCCGGCCGGCGGCGAGCCGGTCGGCGAGGCGGCCCGCGAGGGGACCGGCGGCGAGCCGGATGCCGGTGCCGGCGGCCAGCACCAGCCCGACCTCCGTCGGCGAGAGCCCGCGCTGGCTGAGGAGCGCGGGCAGGAACGGCGTGGTGAGACCGTAACCGGCATAGAGCGCGGCGTAGACGACGAGGAAGCGCGGCAGCACGGCTCCGACTTGCATGGTGCAAGTCTACATCGATGTCGGGACTGTCGCGCGGCCGGTCAGAGCAGGCCGGCGCCGTGCGGGTGGTCCCGCGGCGGCTCGACCGTGACGATGGCCCCGAGGCCGAGGATGAGGGCGCCGGCGGCGCAGAAGGCGAGGGAGAGGGCGGCGATGATCATGGGCGCGAGCTTCGCGATTCCGTGCTTAACGCGAGCTTGCCGAACAGGGTGAAGAGAGGGAAAACCCCGGCATCCACAATGCGCTTGCGGGCGGGTGCGGCGTTGCCGCCACGGCCACGCAAACGCCATCATCGCCGCAACGGCCCACGGCCAAGCAGAGCTGCACAGGGCAACTCTGCTTAGATCCTTGTTTTTGCATCATTTTTGCCGCCGAACCGGTGACGACTTCGGCGAAGGATGCTCAGAGACCGTCAACGGGAGGACGCCCCATGGAGTACCGCACGCTCGGCCGGTCCGGCCTGAAGGTCTCGCCGCTCTGCCTCGGCACGATGATGTTCGGCGGGCCGACCCCGGACGGGGAGGCCGAGCGCATCGTCGCGGATGCGCGCGAGCAGGGGATCAACTTCATCGACACGGCGAACGCCTATACCGAGGGGCGTTCGGAGGAGGTGGTGGGCCGGGCCATCGCCCGCGACCGCGACGCCTGGGTGCTCGCCACCAAGGTGGCGAACGCGATGGGGACGGGGCCGAACGACCGCGGCCTGTCGCGCGCCCACATCGTGCAGGCCTGCGAGGCGAGCCTCCGGCGGCTGAACACCGACCGGATCGACCTCTACTACCTTCACAAGGAGGACCACGAGACCCCGCTCGCCGAGACCGTGCGGGCGATGGCCGACCTGATCCGGGCCGGCAAGGTGCGGTATTTCGGGGTCTCCAACCATCGCGCCTGGCGGGTGGCGGAGATCTGCCGCCTGTGCGACGAGCACGGCATCGATCGGCCGGCGGCGAGCCAGCCCTACTACAACGCACTCAACCGGATGCCGGAGGTCGAGCACCTGCCGGCCTGCGCCCATTACGGGTTGGGCGTCGTGCCCTACTCGCCGCTCGCCCGCGGCGTGCTGACGGCGAAGTACCGCCCCGGCGAGACCCCGCCCGAGGGCACCCGCGCCGGGCGCGGCGACACCCGGATGATGCAGACCGAGTGGCGGCCCGAGAGCCTGCGCATCGCCGAGGAACTGAAGGCCCACGCGGAGGCGAAGGGCGCCTCGGTGATCGATTTCGCGGTGGCCTGGGTGCTCAACAACCGCGCCGTCACCGCGGTGATCGCCGGACCCCGCACCTTCGACCAGTGGCGCTCCTATGCGGGCGCGCTCGCCTATCGCTTCGCGCCGGAGGACGAGGCCCTGGTCGACCGCCTGGTGCCGGCGGGCCATCCCTCGACCCCCGGCTACACCGATCCGGCCTATCCGCTCGAGGGCAGGACCACTTGGACGACCACTGGGACGCCTACCTAGACGACCACTTGGAGGACGACCTGGACGGCGGCCCGGGACTGGGCCACGCTCGTCGTCGTCAGGCTAACGGCGCATCCGATGTGGATGACGTCGGTCCGACGGCGATTTCCTCTTGGAACGCGCCGCGCACGGCTTAGTTGTTGACGCTATGTGCCCAGGCATGTCCACTGTTCGACCCTGGGAGACGGGTTGCAGACCGGAGGAGACCGATGGCGATCAAGACCACCAAGAAGGCCGAGACGAAGGCCGAGCCCGAAGCCGCCGCCCCGAAGGCCAAGGCCGCCCCGAAGGCGGCGGCCAAGGAGGCCAAGGATGAGGCCAAGGACGAGGGCAAGGACGCCGCCAAGGGCAAGAAGGTCGCCGCTCCGAAATCCGGCGACAAGCCGAACGCCCTGCAGAAGCCGCTGCAGCCGACGCCCGAGCTCGCCGCCATCGTCGGCGACAGCCCGATCCCGCGCGGCGAGGTGGTGAGCAAGGTGTGGGATTACATCCGCAAGCACTCGCTCCAGAACCCCGAGAACAAGCGTGAGATCCTCGCCGACGACAAGCTGAAGAAGGTCTTCGGCAAGGACAAGGCGACGATGTTCGAGATGAACAAGTACCTCGCCCAGCACCTGAAGTAGGGCGATCGGCCTCCTCCCGTCCGGATGGTCGCGCGACGCGGCCATCCGTCCCCTCGGCGCGGAGCGGGAGAGGCGGGGGCCGCGAGACCGATGGCGGGCGCGCCGCCGTCCCCCACCCTTGACGAGATCCCGGGGCCTTCGCGGCCGGCCGGATGCCCGACGAATGCCTCCATCCCGGAACCCCGACCGCGATCCCGGCGAAGCCGGCCGGCATCGAGCGCTCGCCGCCATGGTGTTCC
The DNA here is from genome assembly GCF_900116815.1 of Methylobacterium sp. 174MFSha1.1. Classification (NCBI taxonomy): domain Bacteria; kingdom Pseudomonadati; phylum Pseudomonadota; class Alphaproteobacteria; order Hyphomicrobiales; family Methylobacteriaceae; genus Methylobacterium; species Methylobacterium sp. 174MFSha1.1. The sequence goes on from NZ_FPCB01000047.1 coordinate 25,050, forward strand.
TGATCGTCCTGGTCGTCGGCGGCGTATGGCTCGCCGGTGCGCTGCGGCGCGAATCGGCCCGCGAGGATTGCCTGGCGAGCGGCCGGCGGGACTGCGCGGTGCTACGGTCCGATCCGTGATCGACAGGTCGACGCGATACGTCGCGCCGGTCGAGGCTCGCAAGGACGACTTCAGCGCCGACCGTATTGTTCCTATCATGCCGGCATCCCGATGCGTCTCGGATGGCCTGGGATGACGACGTCGCACCGACACCCTGCGGAGCCCCGCTTCGCCTCGCCGATGATCCGGCGCACCGTCCTGGCCGGCCTCGGGGGCGTGCTCGCTTGCCAGCGCGCGGCGCGGGCGCAGGCCGATCCGGCGCTGCCGGTCGTCGGCTATCTCGGCCCCGAATCCCCCGGGCCCTTCGCCAGCCGGCTCGCCGCCTTCCGCGAGGGGCTCGCCGAGGCGGGGTTCGTCGAAGGACGCGACGTCAGGATCGACTTCCGCTGGGCCGAGGGGCGCTACGAGCGGCTGCCGGACCTCGCGCGGGAGCTGGTCGCGCGCCGGGTCGCGGTGCTGGCGGCGCCCGGCGGCGCGCCCGTCGCGCTCGCCGCCAAGGCCGCCACCGCGACGATCCCGATCGTGTTCGAGATGGGCGGCGATCCGGTCGCGCTCGGGGTCGTGCAGGATTTGGCGCGTCCGCGCGGCAACCTCACCGGCGTGTCGAGCCTGAGCGTCGAGGTCTCGGGCAAGCGTCTGGAATACCTGCTCGAGGCCGTGCCGGGCGCCCAGTCCTTCGCGGTGGCGTTCAACCCGACGAGCCCGACGGCGCCCTCGCAGCTGCGCGCCCTGCACGAGGCCGCCGGGACGCTCGGCGTGCCATTGCGGGTCTCCCCGGTGCGAGACGAGGCGGATTTCGCGCCGATCTTCGCCGGGGCGCTACGGCCCGGAGGGCTCGTCTTCACCTCCGACCCCTACTTTGCCGGGCGCAGCCGGCTGCTCGCCGATCTCGCGCGTCGCCACGCCCTGCCGGCGGTGACGCAGTCGAGGGATTTTCCGCTGGCCGGCGGCCTGATGAGCTATGGCGGCGACTTCACCCAGTCGCATCGGCTCGCCGGCCTCTATACCGGCCGGGTCCTCAAGGGCGAGCGGCCCGCCGACCTGCCGGTGCAGCTTGTCACGAAGGTCGAGCTGTTCGTGAACCTCGGGGCCGCCTCCGCCCTCGGGCTGACCGTTCCGACCTCGCTCCTCGTCGGCGCCGACACGGTCATCGAGTGAGCGAGGTCGTAACCCGTCGTCCGGGCGCGGCCGGCAGCGCGGCTCGATACCGAAGACCGGCACCTCCCGCGTCCAGCCTTTCAGCGGCAGCGTGCCGAGGGGCGTGACGGCGCAGATCCCGGGTGCCGCCTCGGCTAGGGGCGCGTCGACGAGGACCTGCGCATCCGCCGCCGCGGCACAGAGGCGGGCGGCGAGGTTCACCACCGGGCCGATCGCCGTGTAGTCGGAGCGGCCCTCGCAGCCGATCCGCCCGACGGTGGCCGGTCCCATCGCAGCGCCGACGCCGAAGCCGAGGCGAAAGCCCCGCGCGTCCCACGCCGCCGCGAGGGGCCGGACCGCCGCCTGCATTTCGATGGCGAGCCGGATGGCCGTCGGTCCCGGGTCGGCGACCTGCACCGGCGCGTTGACGAGCGCCATCAGGCCGTCGCCGGTGAAGGTCACGAGGGTCGCGCCATGCGCCGTGATCGCTCCCCCCAGTGCCGCGAAATACTCGCCCAGAACCTCGATCACCGTCTCGGGCGCGGAGGCGGCCGAGAAGGCGGTGAAGCCGCGCAGGTCGCCGAACACCACCGCCACCTCGACCCGGCGCCCGTCGAGCACGCCGTCGTCGCCGCAGCGGTCGACGAGTTCGGCGACCTGCGGGGCGAGGAAGCGCCTCAAGCGCCCGATGCGCTCCTGGCGCTCTTGCGACAAGGCCAGATCGCGCGCCATCCCGTTGAACCGGGCGGCGAGGCGGCCGAACTCGTCCGCCGAGGCGACGGCGATGCGGTGCCCGAAATCCCCGGCACCGATCCGCTGCGTGCCCTCCTCGAGCAGGCGGATCGGGCCGGTCATACGCCGCGCCAGCCCGTAGGCGAGGGCGGCGGCGAACAGGAGGCCGAGCAGGATCAGCGCGACGGTGCGCAGGAGCGCCCGCACGATCGGTGCGGCCGCCTCCGCGAGGGGCTGCATCACCACCACCGTCCAGTCGACGCCGGGGACCGTCGCGGTCGCGGCGATCACGCGCCGGCCGAGGCTGTCGCGGCCCGTGGCGGTGCCGCCGGCCGCCCGCGCCTCGGCCCGCAAGGCCGCGAGCGCGCGCGCCGCCGGGTCGTCGGCGCCGCGCAGCACGAGGCTGAGATCCGGGTGGGCGACGAGCCGGCCCGGACCATCGAGCACGAAGGCCTGGCCCGTCTCGCCGATGCGGATGCCCGAGATCACCTCCCGGATCAGCTTGAGGTTGATCTCCGCCACTGCCACCCCGACCGAGGCGCTGGTGCCCGTCACCGCCACGGTCATGAACGGCTCGGAGCCGCGGTGATAGGTGACCGGCCCGTACCAGGCCCGGGCGCCGCCGGCCGGAGCTTTCCTGGCACCCAGCACCGCCGGATCGCCCGAGCGGTCGGCGCCGCTCCCAGCGCGGTTCAGGTTGACGCGTGAGACCTGCAGCCGCTCGCGGCCCTCGCCGTCGACGAGGGTGAGCTGTGCGATCGCCGGCACCTGCCGCAGCAGGCGCAGGGCGTCGAGGCGCTGGGATTCCTCCGCAGTCGAGGTCCAGGGCAGCTGCACCATCCAGCCGAGCTGGCCGCGGAGCGTGTCGATGAAGCCCTGGATGCGGAAGGCGGCGTCGCGCGCCTCCAGGCCGAGGAGCGCGTCGAGCTGGGCGCGCCGGTCGCGGGTGCCGAACCACGCCTCCAGGCCGCCATTGGCGAAGAGCGGCAGCGCCACCGCGGAGAACAGCACGACGCAGTACTTCGCGAAGAGCGACCGGCGCGGATCGAGCGCGGCCCTGACCATCGTTCACGCCTCCCGCCCCGTTCAGCGACCCTGCGCACCTCCGGGGCCGGTTTCCTCGAGGAGCAGCGTGCGGATGTCGGTGAGGACGAGTGCCGGCTCGAAGAAGTCGAGGCTGTAGATGTTGCGGACCGAGCCTCCGCGATCGATCAGGAAGGCGCGGAAGACGTGGTTCAGCCCGCCGTCGGCCTTCGCATCGACGCGCTACCCGTAGGCCGTGAGGATCGGCGCGAGCGCGGCCCGGTCTGGCGCCGTCAGGAACGCCCAGGCGGGCGCGGCCGGATCGGCGGAGCGCCACGCGGCGGCGAAGCTGCGCATCACCTCCGGCGTGTCGTGCTCGGGGTCGAAGCTCAGGGTGACGAGGCGCATCCGGCGCGCGAGACCGGCATCCTTCGCGGCGAGATCCTGCAGCCGGGCCATGTCGGCGCTGGCGAGCGGGCAGATGTCGCCGCAGCGCGTGTAGATCAGCGCCAGGACGGTGATGCCGCGGGGCTCGCCCAGGAGGTCCCGGCGCGCCCCGGCCTCGTCGACGACGGTGCCGCCGGATGCGGGCTTGATCGGCGGCAGGCGGTAGCTCCCCGGCGCCGGGATCGGAAACGTGGAGGCCGCGGCGGGCCGCGGCGCATGGCCCTCATGCGCGAGAGCGCCGTGACGAAGGGCGAAGGCGGCGAGGAGGAAAGCCGCGAGGCAGGGGAGCGGGGGGCGTCGCATCGCCGTCAGGGCCCGTAGAGCGAGGTGGCGCCGAACGCCATCATGTGCGGCCGCCCGAGCCGCTCGGCCGTGAAGTCGATCGCGAAACGCGCCGCCAATTCCCTCCCGTTCCAGGTGTAGGCCTTGAGGAATTGCTCGTTCTCCGCCCCGGTCTTGTCCCAGTTCGCCAGCAGCGAGCTCGTGTAGTAGATCCGTTTACCGTCCCAGCTCTGCGAGACCATGTTGAGCTGCGCGCCGATCTTCTTCTCGTAGATCTGCCGCGGCCGGTCGGGATCGGAGACGTCGAAGACGCGGGTGGTGCCGTCCATGAAGGTGTCGACGAAGAGCGTGCGGTCATCGGCCGAGAGGCTGATGTCGACGGGCACCGGAAGCTTCGCGGGGTCGCCGATCTCGGCCACCGGCTTGGCGCTCCAGGCACCCCGCTCGTCCTCGCGCACCAGCCAGAGCTTCGAGGTCAGCGCCGTCGAGGTGAAGGCGTAGGTGTGCTGCGGCCCCCAGGCCCAGCGGATCTCCAGCGGCACCCCGGGCACGTTGAGCACGGTACGGGGCTTCCTGGCGTGGAAGTCCCACACGACCATCGTCCGGCCGAAGCGCTTCATCGCCTCGGCATCCTTCATCAGGTCGCCGAGGGGACGCATGTAGTTGTCGAGACCGGTGAAGGACGAGGTCAGCATCACGTTGCGGCGCGGCAGCACGCGGGCGTCGTAGCCGTAGCCGTCCGCCGCACCCTCGATCCGGGCGCCGTTCGGCTCCGCATCGGTCGGCAGCCAGTGCGTCGCGACGTACTCGCCCTCGTTCGAATACTCGACCAAGGCCGCCCGGCCGGTGCCGTCGCGGTTCGAGAGGCTCGGGATCAGCATGCGGCCGGGCAGCGCGTAGGCGCCGTGCGGGCCGGCCGCGCCGCCGCTCTTCTCGACGAAGTCGTCGATCACCTTGACGAGGCGGGGCCTGGCCGGATCGCTCGCGACGTCGAAGATGAAGATCCGGCTGTCCGACAGGCCGGCGGCCCAGAACTGGCGCCGGTCATCGGTGAAGCCGCCGTGATGCGCCTCGTGCCGGCCGCCGACCGGTGCGGCGTGGATCGGCTTGCCGAAGGTGCGGGAGGCTTCGCGGGCATCGACCGTGACGAGCTTGTCCGAGCCGTCGCCCAGCCCCTCGACTCCGAGGGTCCAGACATAGACGAAATCCTCGATGCCGGTGATCTTCGCCATGTAGGGCGACTGGCAGGTCTCGTCGGCGCGCGCTTGCGCCGCGACCAGCAGGGGCGAAGCGGCACACAGCAGCGCGGCGATCCCGCGGCGTGAGATTGCACGACGTCTCCGCATAGTTTCCTCCCCTCGCGCGCGCAAGCGATGTCACCGCGTATCCGCCGGGTATGTTTTACTGTTATAAGCGCTCCGGTGCAGGGCGTGACGCCGCCAAGATAGCGACCGAGCCTATGTTTTGCCGGTGATGCCTGGCTGTCAATCGATTGTATCAGTATAGCCGACCGCGCCCCAGCAGAACGATATTTTTTTCGATCGACGCGTCGCAGCCAAGCTTTTACCGGACACTCGGCGATCGTGCCGACGTGCCGGAACCGATAAGGTCGTGCCGACCCCCCACCGTCCGGGCTGCGGCCCTTGCGGCCGCGCTCGCCGGTGGGCATCTGACGGGCATGACCCGGACGGCCTTGACCGACGAAAGCCTCGCCCCCTTCCTGGCGGCCTTCTACGGGCGCGTCCGCGGCGACCCGCTCTCGGCCCGGTCTTCGCGGCGGCGATTCCCGACGCCGACTGGCCGCGCCACATGGCGACGATCGAGGCGTTCTGGTCGTCGGTGCTGTTCCGGACGGGCCGCTACAAGGGCAATCCGTTCGGCCGGCACCAGGCCCTCGGCGTCCTGCGCCCGGAGCATTTCGCGCGCTGGCTCGCCCTGTTCCGGGAGATCGCGGCGGCGCATTTCACCCCCGAGGGCGCCGCCGCCTTGCAGGACCGGGCGGAGCGGATCGGCGCCAGCCTCGAGGCCGGACTGTTCTTCCGTCCCGAGACTGCGGGAGCGCCCGCTTCCGGAGCCGGACCGTCTGCCACCGGTACACCTGCCAGGTGAGCATCATGCTCGCCGCCATGAGGGCGGCGTGCAGGAGGTGACGGGCCAGGGGCGAGTCGGGCATCCGCTTAATCACCTGGCTGAGATCCAGCAGGCCTGCAACCCGGCGCCTCGCCTGCCAATCCCGGTTTCGGCGGCCCTCCACCACCAACGAAAAAACCCCGCCGGAGCGGGGTTCTTTCGTCCGTCCGGCCCGAGGGCCGGTCGTCAGACCGCGATGCGACTCTCGTCCTCGGTCGGCTCGCGCAGCACGTAGCCGCGGCCCCAGACCGTCTCGATGTAGTTCTTGCCCTGGCTGGCATTGGCCAGCTTCTTGCGCAGCTTGCAGATGAACACGTCGATGATCTTCAGCTCGGGCTCGTCCATGCCGCCGTAAAGATGGTTCAGGAACATCTCCTTGGTGAGCGTGGTGCCCTTGCGCAGGCTGAGGAGCTCCAGCATCTGGTACTCCTTGCCGGTGAGGTGCACCCGGGCGCCGGACACCTCGACGGTCTTCTGGTCGAGGTTCACGATCAGGTCGCCGGTGGTGATCACCGATTGCGCGTGGCCCTTCGACCGCCGCACGATCGCGTGGATTCTCGCGACCAGTTCATCTTTGTGGAAAGGTTTGGTGAGGTAATCATCGGCGCCGAAGCCGAGGCCCTTCACCTTGTCCTCGATCCCGGCCATGCCGGAGAGGATCAGGATCGGGGTCTTGACCTTCGCCACCCGCAGCGAGCGCAGAACCTCGTAGCCCGACATGTCGGGCAGGTTCAGGTCGAGCAGAATGATGTCGTAGTCGTACAGCTTGCCGAGATCGACACCCTCCTCGCCGAGGTCGGTCGTATAGGTGTTGAAGTTCTCGGACTTGAGCATCAACTCGATGCTCTGCGCCGTCGCGCTGTCGTCCTCGATCAGAAGTACCCGCATCTCAGGTCCCCAAGCCCTGGCCCTCAAGGGTTAAGGCAAGCCCCCGCCGCCCGTCTCCCACCGGCCCGTGGGGGACGCCCGTTATCTTCCGAACCGCGACGCTATGCCCGAACGGTTAACAAACCCTGTTCCTGTCCCGCAAGCGGTTAGGAAACCGCCGACGGGCCGGACGCTTGCGGGTTGGCGTTCCGTGCCGGCCGAATCGCGGTAGCATACCTGCATCCCGCTCCTGCCGGGCCGCCTAAATGACTCGCATCATTGAGGCCCACCCCTGATGTTGCGCCCGCGCCACGCCCCCGGAGAACATCCGGGCACCCGAGGCGGATCCCATCTGCCTCAGTGTTAAGGAGAGGGGTAAATGGATCGTTGATGGAATCCGGCAATGGCAGCGTCACGGTTCGGGAAACGGCCTCGTATCAACAGGATGGTGCCGGGAGAGGGTTTATGAGCGGGTCCGCGGCCGGGGGAGGGCGCTTCGAGGTCGCCCGCGCGGCGCTCGCCGGCATCGAGGAGGTCGAGACCTTCGGCCGGGTGGTGGCGTTGCGCGGCCTCCTCATCGAGGTCGCCGGCCCGGTGGCGGCGATGCGGCTCGGCGGCCGGCTCGACGTCGTGGTGAACGAGGCCGCCGGCACCGCCGTGCCCTGCGAGATCATCGGCTTCTCCGGGCCCCACGCCCTGGCGATGCCGTTCGGCTCGCTCCAGGGGGTGCGTCGCGGCTGCCCGGCCCGGGTGCGGGCGGAGGGCGCGGGCGCGATCCGGCCGAGCCGCGCCTGGCTCGGCCGCGTCGTCGACGCCCTGGGCCGTCCGATCGACGGCAAGGGGCCGCTGCCGCCGGGCCCCGCGGCTTACGGCCTCCAGGCCGATCCGCCGCCCGCCCATGCGCGGCGCCGGGTCGGGCCGCCCCTGGACCTCGGGATCCGCTGCATCAACACCTTCCTGACGATGTGCGCCGGCCAGCGCATGGGCATCTTCGCCGGTTCCGGCGTCGGCAAGTCGGTGCTGCTCTCGATGCTGGCGCGCTACACCGCCGCCGACGTCGCGGTGATCGGCCTCGTCGGCGAGCGCGGCCGCGAGGTGCAGGAATTCCTCCAGGACGACCTCGGGGAGGAGGGCCTCGCCCGCTCGGTGGTGGTGGTCGCCACCTCCGACGAGCCGGCCCTGATGCGCCGCAACGCCGCCTACGTCACCTTCGCGCTGGCCGAGTATTTTCGCGATGGCGGCGCGCAGGTCCTGTGCATGGTCGATTCGATCACCCGCTTCGCCATGGCCCAGCGCGACATCGGGCTCGCCGCCGGCGAGCCGCCGACCGCCAAGGGCTACACGCCGACGGTCTTCTCCGAATTGCCGCGCCTGCTCGAGCGGGCGGGGCCCGGGACCGGCGAGGGGGCGATCACCGGCCTGTTCACGGTGCTGGTCGAGGGCGACGACCACAACGAGCCGGTGGCCGACGCGGTGCGGGGCATCCTGGACGGCCACATCGTGATGGAGCGGGCCATCGCCGAGCGCGGGCGCTACCCGGCGATCAACGTGCTGCGCTCGGTCTCCCGCACCATGCCGCGGGCCTGCGACCCGGATTTCCTCCCCGTGGTGCGCCGGGCCCGGAGAGTGCTCTCGACCTATGCCGACATGGAGGAGCTGATTCGCCTGGGGGCCTACCGCCCCGGCAGCTCGCCGGAAGTCGACGAAGCGATCGGTTTGATGCCGGATCTGGAGGCTTTTCTGGGGCAGGGTAAGGAAGAAGCAACCTCCATCCGCGAGGGTTACGAACGCCTCGCCGCGATCGTCGGCGGGCCGTGAGGGCCGGTCGCGCGGTCCGCCGACGCGGCCGCGTGACGGCGCGTGGCGGACTCACAGCTCGGCCGCAAGCCGCTGGCGGGAGTAGAGTATCGATGAAGTCGCGGGACACGCTCATCCGGCTGCGCCGCTTCCAGGCCGACGAGAAGCGCCGCAAAGTCGCGCAAATCGAGGCGATGATCGCCGATTTCGCCCGTATGGCCGCCGATCTCGACCGCGAGATCGGCCAGGAGGAGCAGCGGGCCGGGATCTCCGATCCGGCTCACTTCGCCTACCCGACCTATGCCCGTGCGGCCGCGCAGCGCCGCGACAACATCCGCCGCTCGGCCGAGGATCTCGACGCCCAGCTCGCCGCCGCCAAGGCGGCTCTGGCCGAGGCCTTCGAGGAACTGAAGAAAGTCGAGATCCTCGACGACCGCGAGCGCTCGGGCGAGCGCGCCGCCGAGAATGCCCGCGACCAGGCCAGCATGGACGCGATCGGGCTCGGCCGCGCCCGGGCCTGACGGATCACCCCGCCAGCAACGGGACCTGCCCGGCAGCATTGCGGGGCAGGGCGCCGGTGAGCCGCGGATCCGGCGCGACCTCGATCGCCCGGGCATAGGGTACGAAGCCGGAGCGGCGGTAGAAATCGACCGCGCCCGGATGGTCGAGGGTGCAGGTATGCACCCAGAACCGGTCGATCGGCCGCGAGAACGCCCGGCTGACGGCCTCGTCCATCAGCCGCCGTCCGAGGCCGCGGCCGACCGCTCCCGGCACGAGGCCGAAATAGGCGAGCTGCACTTCTCCCGGCCGGCGCCGGTCGAGCTCCATGAGGCCGATGTCGCCGTCCTCCCCGACGAGGGCCAGGGCCTCGAACTCCGGATCACCCAGGATTGCCGACAGCGCCTCGTCGCTCATCCGGGCCCGGCCGAACCACAGCCAGGGCGTCCCGATCGCCGCGTAGAGCGCGCGGTAGCGGGGCAGATCCGCGCCGATCGCTGCGAGCCGCACGGGCACACGCTCCCGCCGGGGAGGGGGCTCGCGCATCTCCAGATAGGTCACCACGGCGGCGACGTGGGTCGGCGGCACCGAGGTATAGCCGTCGAGGTTCAGGCGCGGTCCGTCGGTCGGGTGGTCGCTCACGGCGCGGCTGTCTCCTGTGGGAAGAGCGGGGCCCGAGGGGGCCGGGCCGTTTCCCTTGTGTCAAGCTTTCCCGTGCCACGCTGTCGCGATGCGGGCTCCGCGCCGTCCGGACGACTGGGCGAACGGGGCTTGGCCATTAGATGACGAATCGGGCCGGCCGCCGGACCGCTGAGAGGCACGACCATGCACGACGCCCACGCGCGGGACCGCCGCCGCTTCACGGTCGTCACCGAACCGCGCGCGCAGGTGACGCGCCGCATGATCGAGCGCCGCGACGGCCCCGCCCTCGAATGGATCGAGGCCGAGCCCGCCGGCGAGCCCCGCGGCGCGCCGCTCCTGTTCGTGCACGGCGCCTTCGGGGGCGCCTGGATGTTCGAGGAGATCTTCCTGCCCCACCTCGCCCGGCGCGGCCGCCGCGCGGCGGCCATCAGCCTGCGCGGCCACGGCCGCAGCGGGGGCGGGCGCGACCTGCGCACCGCCTCGCTCACCGATTACCTCGCCGACCTGAAGCTCGCCCTCGCGCAATGGGGCGAGCCGCCGGTGCTGGTCGGGCACTCGCTCGGCGGATTGCTGGCCCAGCGCGTCCTCGGCCACGTGCGCTTACGCGGCCTCGTCCTGATGGCGTCCCTGCCGCCGGAGGGCCTCGGCCTCGTCGGCTCGCGCATCGCGATGACCGATGCGGGCTTCTGGGTCGAGGCGCTGGCGGGCTCGCTCCTGCCCGGCCGCGAGCCGGCGGTGGCGCTCGCCCGGCACTGGCTGTTCTCGGAAGGCCTGCCGCTGGAGCGGGCGCAGAACTACGCCGCCCGGATGTCGGCCGAGAGCCCGGTGGCGCTCGCAGAAGCGCACGTGCCGGTCCTGCCGCTCTCGGCGGCCTTCGCGGGCGTGCCGGCCCTGGTCCTCGGCGGTGCCGACGACCGCATGATCTGGCCGGCGACGACGTGGCGCACCGCGCTCTATCACGGCGCCCAGCACCGCACCGTGCCGGGCATCGCCCATTTCCTGCAGCTCGATCTCGGCTCGGAGGGCGTCGCCCGCCTGCTCCTCGACTGGCTCGACGCAAGAGGCGCCTGAACGAGGGGAGCCTGAGCCGGGAAGGCCCGGACGGCGCGCGCGGCGGGGAGCCCCCCGGGCCGGCGGCATCGCGGAAGCGGCACGAAACCGTCACGATCCCATGAAAGGAGGGGCCCGCCGCGACGGGCCGTCCTTGCGGTCGCCCGCAGGGTCGGGCAGAAGCGCGCGCGAGAATTGGGGACGCGACGACCGCGATGAAGAAGATCAAGGATTTCATCTGGCCGGTCATCGGCCTCGGGGCCGTCGTGGTCTCGGTCTACCTGCTGTGGCACCTGCTGAAGGGCCTGTCCTTCGCCGACGTGAAGGCGAGCCTGGCGGCGATCCCAGCCCACCGCTACGCCCTGGCGGTCCTCTCGACCCTGGTCGCCTATGGCGCGCTCGCCTGGTACGACCGGATCGCGCTCCTGCATCTCGGCGTGAAGGGCATCTCCTGGCTCTTCGTCTCCGTCTGCTCCTTCACCACCTATGCGCTGTCGCACAATATCGGCGCCTCGGTGTTCTCCGGCGCCGTGGTGCGCTACCGCGCCTACACGTCGAAGGGCCTCTCGCCCGCGCAGGTGGCGGTGCTGGTGGCGCTCTGCTCCTTCACCTTCGGCCTCGGCACGGCATTCCTCGGCGGCCTGGTGCTGGTCCTGGAGCCCGAGCTGCTGCAGCGCGTCGCGAGCCTGCTGCCGCCGGTGCTGGCGAGCCCGACCACGGCCCGCCTCGTCGGCTTCGGCCTGCTCGGCTTCGTCGCCCTCTACGTCATCGGCTCGATCCTGCACTTCCGGCCGCTGCACATCCGCTCGTTCAAGATCGAGTATCCGCGCCCCAACATCATGGGCCGCCAGCTGATCGCCGCGCCGCTCGAGCTCCTGGGCGCCGCCGGCATCATCTACTTCGCCCTGCCCGAGGCCGGAAATCCGGGCTTCCTCGTGGTGCTCGCGGTGTTCCTCGCCTCGTTCTCGGTGGCTCTGGTCTCCAACGCGCCGGGCGGCATCGGGGTGTTCGAGCTCGTCTTCATCACGGCGATGCCGGACCTGCCGAAGACCGACGTGCTCGCCGCCGTCCTGATCTTCCGCCTGTTCTACCTGCTCGTGCCCTTCGCCCTGGCGATCGGCGTGGTGCTGCTGTTCGAGCGCGGCCGCCTCGCCGACGCCCTGCGCAACAAGGCGAAGTCCCCGGCCACCGTGCCGCCGCCGCCGGTCGACGGCCCCGGCATCACCCCGGACCTGCGCGACGTTCCGGTGCGCAAGGCGGTATGAGCCGAACCCGCCTGCGCCGCGCCGGGCTCGGTCTCCGCGCCCTGCTCGGCCTGCCGGCGGGCGGCTTCCTGATCCCGTACCGGCATGCCGGTACGGCGCGGGCGGAGGGCTACCCGGCCCTCCGCCCGATCTTTTTCAGGGCCGAGCCCGCCTTCCGGGCGGTCCTGGCGGCGATCGAAGCGTACGCCCCCGATCTCGACCGCATCGCCGCCGGCGGTCCGGGCCTCGTCGGCGAGCGGCCGGCGCGCTTCACCCAGGACTGGTTCCCGCGCCTGGATGCCGCCGCAGCCTACGCCCTGGTGCGGCGCGAGCGGCCCCGCCGCATCGTCGAGGTCGGCTCGGGTCACTCGACCCGCTTCCTCGCGCAGGCCGTCCGCGACGGCAATCTCTCAACGGCGATCACCTGCATCGATCCGGAGCCCCGCGCGCCGCTGGCCGGCCTCGGCCTGCGCCACGAGGCACGCCTGTTCGGGCCGGCGGATGCGGAGGCCGCGGCGTCGCTCGAACCCGGCGACGTGCTGTTCATCGATTCGAGCCACGTCGCGATGCCGGGGACCGACGTCGACCGTCTCCTCCTCGACGTACTGCCGCGTCTCGCCTCCGGCGTCCTCGTGCACCTGCACGACATCTTCCTGCCGGACGCCTACCCCGAGGCGTGGGCCTGGCGCGGCTACAACGAGCAAGTGCCGGTCGGCACGCTGCTCCAGGGCGGCGCCTACATTCCGCTCTTCGCCAGCAGCTACGTGGCGGTCCGGGCCGGCTGGCCCCTCGACGGCGTCCTCGCGCGGCTGCCCCTGCCGCCGGGCGCCTTCGAGACCAGCCTGTGGCTGCGCAAGGCGTGAGATTTCCGCGGCGATCCCTCGAATGCCACCGATCGGGTGCGATGCCGGATTAACGCCGGACGCCCATCGTGATCTCCGCATCCGGCCGGAACGCGCGGCCGCGACGAGGGGATACGGTCATGCGTGCGGGTCTGATGGTCGGGCTGGTCGCCCTCGGGAGTCTGGCGGCCGCGGCGCCCGCGGAGGCGAGGGGCCGGCGCGGCGGTGCCGTGTTCTTCTTCTCGAGCCGGAGCCATGCCGCCCCGGCGGAGAGGGTGACCGGCCAGGCCCCGGTACAGGAGCCACGGACGCGCACGGCGGCGGCCGAGGCCGGCGGGCCGGAGCCGATCACCACCGGAACCACCCTGCCGGTCGTACCGCGCGAGGCCGCTCCCGCACCCGTTCCCGCCCCGGCGCGGCCCTGGTGCACCGGTCGGGTGTTCGGGTCCGGCGAGGGCTTCTGCGCCATCAATTAGCGCGAGGCGAGCCGGTCGCGCGGGAGAGACCGGCGGCGTCTCAGTGACCGCTGGTGCGGGCCGGCGCGGAGAGGCGCTCGACGTTGTTGCGCACGTGCTCGCGGTAGCGGTCGATCACCGCTTCCGGCGTGCCGCCGCCGAGCAGGGTGCCGGTCGCCTCGAGGGCCGCGCCGATCTTCTCGCTCACCATCCGCTGCGCCTCGACCTGGCCGGCCACGCCGCCCCAGGCGAGCTTGACCATGCGGAGCTCGATCACCCGTTGGGATTCCATGGCGAGCATCGCCGTCGCGTACCAAGCGTCCAACATCCCGATTTCCTTCGCGTTTTGCAAATCGCAGGCGGCCCGGACCGGCCCCGTGGCGGGGCCGGCCCGGGAATGGATCAGGCGGCGCGGGGGCGGGGCGCCTTGAACGCCGGGAGTCGCTCCATCCGGCGGGCGAGGTCCTGCCAGCAGGCGAGCGCCGCATCCACGGCCCGGGTCATCTCGGCGGCCTGGAGCTGCGCGAGGTCGCCCGGGGTGCGGACCGCCAGCGCGGCCTTCCAGAAGGCGAGGGCCGCCTGGCTCTCGCCCTGGAGGAAGGCCGCGAGCCGGCCGTTGATCTCGATGAAGCCCTGCATGGCGGCGAGCGGGACCTCGTCCCGACCCTTCGCGCCGGGCTGCTCCGGGGCCGCTTCCGGCGCGTCGGTAGTTGCGGCGGGCGCCTCGTCCGCGACCGGCTCGGCGACGGGCGCCTCGGCGGTCGCCGGAGCGGCGTCCTGGCCGTCCGGATCCTGCGCCGGGGCCGGCTCAGGCTCTGGGGCGACGGCTTCGGCCAGCTCAGCCGCGGGCTCTTTGGCGACGGGCGCCTCGATCGGCGATTCCGGCGCCGCTTCGTCGACCTTGGACTCGTCGGTCGCCTCGGCAACGGGCGCCTCGACGGCGGCATCGGCCGCCTGTTCCGGCTCGGCGGCCTCCGACAGGTCCTCCGCCTCGGCGGTCGGAGCGGCGTCGGGCTGCTCCGTCTCGGCGGAGGTCTCGATCTCGGCGGTCTCGTTCAACATCGCCTCGTCGGACGTCGGCTCGCTGGCAGTGATCTCGCTCGCGACCGGTTCGTCCGTGGTCAGTTCGCTCGTGGTCAGTTCGCTCGACTTGGCAGGATCGTCCGTCCGCGCCGCCGTCCGGACGGGGGGGCGGCGGGGGGGCTTGCGGGTTCTGTCGCTGCGGCGCGTCGTGGTCATGGCTCGGCCTCCTCGGAGTAGCGGGCGCCGCGTCCCTGGCGCGTCGCCCGGCGGGCGGCCGCCCTCACCCGATGCGGGGGCGGACGCGCGGAGCCGGCGCGCCGGCAGGCTCGTCCGGGGCACCGGCAGGTCGGCGCGGATCGAATTCGCGCGGCCGATCGGCGGCGCGACAGGATGCGCCGCCGGTCACATCCCCTGGGCCGCGGGTCCTCGGCGGATCGCGACGGCCGGATCGGGAATGACGTTCGGCCCGGCCTTGGCGGCGAGGCGGAGCCTCGTTCTGGACAGGCCCGGGCCTCGGCCGGGCTGTCCTGGCGCATCGTCGACGAAGCGGATCCCGGTTCGTCGACGGTACGCGGCAAGACCAGTGATCCGGAGCCTCCGCCGATCGCGCTGCGATCGGCGGAGGCTCCAGGCGTGATTACGCCTTGGCCTGGGCCTTGTTCAGGTCAGCCTTGATCGCCTCCGACAGGGTGGCGAACTCCTTCGCCTGGCCCTGAAGCGCGCTCATCTGGTTGCGCATGTACTCGCCCTGGAGCTCGAGCGCCTCCTTGACGTCGCGGCTGCGCACCAGCTTCTCGGCGAGATCGAAGGTCGCCGTGGCGTGCTGCTCGGTATAGTCGAAGCCGCGGGTCACGGCGGCGCCCATGCCGGTCTGCGAGGTCTGGGTCGAGGACTGCACGGTCTCGGCGAGCTTGCGGGCGGAGCCCAGGAAGGTGCCGAACGCCGTGCGGGCGTTCTGGACGCCCTTCTCGGCGAAGTCGCGCATCTCGGACGGGATCTCGAAGGGCTTCTGGGTGCTGCTCATGGGCGTTGCCTCTGGCTGTCGCTACGCGCGCCGCCCGTGAGGATTTGTGCGACGCAGCAATTACGATGCTGCAACGCAGCGCGAGAGTCAACGGGTCGTGGTCGGGGGAGGGCTTGCAGCGGCGCGAAACAGCTCTAGGGCGCCGGCACCGCTCCCCGGCTCCGCTCGGGAAGACGACGGATGATCAGCTGCGCCCGGATCGGACGAAGGATCTCCCCTCGCGAGCCGAATCCGTCGATCAGTCTCCACTTTGCTCTAACAATCCGGCGCCGATGCGGCAGCGGACGGGTCCGATACCCGGATCCCGGTCCCCGAGCCTCCATACATCACGTTCCGTTAAGGTTTTCGGCGCCGAATCGCGGCAAGCTGGCGTTAACGAAACCGCGTCATACTCAGGGACAATCGTGATCCCGGGTTCGGGACATCCTCAGCTGCCGCCGGCAGTGCTACGAGTACCTGACGAGGACTGCCGATGCGTGCCCTGCGGTTCCGCCCCCATCCCGCCATCCTCGCGGCCGGCATCCTCGGCCTCGGCACCCTGTCGGGCTGGGGCGCCTACGCCGTCTCCTCCTCGGGCAAGAGTGCGCTGCGCGCCCAGCTGGCGGAAACCGAGGGTCAGCGCGACGCGCTCGCCGCGCGCTTCAAGCAGTTCCAGGACGTCGAGGCCGAGCTGCGCGACCGCCAGGCCAAGATCGCCGCGACGCGGGACGAGATCGCCCAGCTCGGCGCGACCCGCGACAAGGCCAAGGCGCAGCTCACCGCCACCCAGCGCGACCTCGCCTCGCTGACCAAGCGCCTCGACCAGGCGAAGGACAAGGTGACCCAGACCGGCAGCATCACGCCGCCGGCCGCAGACGCGGCCAAGAAGCCGGCGCGGTGAATAGCGGCCTGATCATAGAAAATATGTGGGATTGCCCCAAGGTTCCCGACTGACGCGACTGCCACTGCGTATCCTGCGGGCTCGGCCCAAGCAGCGTCACGGCGTGAGCGCGTGTCCTGGCCAGCAACAGGTCGGCATCGACGTAGCCGGCATCGACCAAGTGCGTATCGGGGAAGAGATCGTGGGCTGCCAGGTCGGCATGGATCGACTCGAGTGCGTCGCGGTCGGCGATCGGGGCCAGCGTGGTCGCCACGTGAGTGATCAGGCGGGGGCGATCCGGGTCGCAGGTCACGGTGAGGTGGACCGTGTAGCCGATCCACGTCGTCGAGCGTTTCCGAGAGAGGGTGTAGGCAGCGACGGAGACGAACAGGCAATCCGCGAAGATCTCGACGGGCGCGCCCGAGGATGCAACGCCCGAGTCGCAGGAGTGGAGTGGGAGCCGGCAGGCGCCTGCATAGACCGAGGCCGCCATCGTGTGCCCGATGAAGGCCGCCGGCACCACGACGATGATCCGCTCGCGGGGCGGGACCGGCAGCCCGGCGAAAGGCTCCGGGCGAACCGGCTCTTGCCTCGTGGCCGAGCCGAGGACGCGATGACCTGCGTCGCCTCGCGGAGGCATCGACCCGATACGGGACGGCCATGTTCGGCCTCCAGGCGATCGTGAGCGCTACGCGGCGCCCACGATGAGCCTGCTGGCTCGTCTATGCTCCGCACCCCGACAGCGGACCGGCGGAAAGCCATTCGCCTCCGCGGCGGTGGACAGGCCGGGAACGGACGACTCAGGCGGCGACGACGGGTCGAGCGCCCGGTCCGCCGCCTGCCCGGAGGAACGATCAGCTCGCAACCGTTGCCGGCATGACGACGCCCGCGCTCGTCCGGTGGACCCTGCCGGCAGCGAATTCAGCCGAGGCGGGCGCCCTCGTGCATCAAGTGGGCGATGGCTTGGCCGTGGGTGAGCCCCGAGGCGATCACCTCGCGGCCGCGATAGATCGTGTAGGTGCCGTCCTCGGTCCCGACGATGCGGATCTCTGGCATGGAGCGCTCCCCTGAGAAGCGGCTGCACGGACGCGACTGGACGCACTCTACTCCGATCGGAGCGAAAGCGCGAGATGCGTACCGCGGGTGGGGCGCGTGTGGTGCGGCGCGGTCCGGCGGCAATGGCCCATCCCGGCCCCGTCCATGCCTTGGCGGATGGGGCGATCGGCGCTGGGGTCGCTACCGCGCTCGGCCGCAACGCGGGATAATCCGGCAGGGGTGCTCGAATGCCTTGCCGGCACAGGAAGCAACGCGATGAAATTGCCTCAGCGGGCCTCCGATACGAGGCCGATCAGCCTCGATCGCCGCGAAACGGATGGAGCCAAGGGAGCAGACCGGCGACCTGCCGAGGCCGATATCGCCGCGGGCTTCCTCGTCGAAGTCATGGGAGAGGACGTGGCCGCCGCGTTCTTCGCGCGGTTCGGCGCGGTCATGGCGGATGCCTGCCGCAGAGCGGAGAACCTGGCCCACGTGCTTCGCGCGGAGGACGAAGCCGAAACCGAGCTGCCCGTGAGCCAGGTGCGGCGCGTCGGAGCCGTTCCGGATTCCGTGCCGCCGGAGGACGAGCCGCGCGTTCACGCGCTGGCGGCGACGATCGAGCGGGGGGAGGAGCTCGCGCCGATCGTCGTGATGATGCGGCCGAAGGCGTGCTCCGCCCGGCCCTACGACGTGATCTCGGGGTGGGACGAGTTCAGGGCCCTGGTCGACGTCCTCGGCCGGACCACGGTGCCGGTCCGCATCGTCCCCCCGGTCCCTCCCGAAACCCTGACCTTGTTCGACGGTGCGGATGCCTGACGCTGGCGGGCAGGGTGGCGCCCTGCCGCCGGTCCCGTGAGGATGAAACGAATCGCGCCCCGGGCGCGACAGGCAAGGCCGTTCGCACCCCGGCGCGGTCGCGACCGGGCCGCGCCGGATCGACCGGCATTCCCCGCGCGCCAGCGTTGCGGCATCGTCGATTGACGGGACGCGCACCGGCTCCATAGGCTGCCCCAATGACCGCCGCCTCCCTCGTCCAGTCCGCAGCCCGTCCGGCCATGCCGGTCCTGGCGGCACTCAGCGTCGCGCATCTGCTGAACGACACGTTGCAGTCGATGATTCCGGCGATCTACCCGCTGGTCAAGGACACCTACGGCCTCGACTTCGCGCAGATCGGCCTCATCACCCTGGCCTTCCAGGTCACGTCCTCGCTGCTGCAGCCGCTGCTCGGCTACGTGACCGACCGGCGGCCGTGGCCGCACGCGATGGTCGCCGGGATGGGGGCGACGTTGGCCGGGATCCTCGGCCTGTCCTTCGCGTCGAGCTACACGATGGTGCTGGCCTCGGCCGCCCTCGTCGGGACGGGGTCCGCGGTGTTCCACCCGGAGGCCACCCGGATGGCGCGGCACGCCGCGGCGGGCCGGCAGGGCCTGGCGCAGGGCGTCTTCCAGATCGGCGGCCATGTCGGCTACGCGATCGGGCCGCTGCTGGCCGCGGCCGTCGTCGTCCCGCACGGGCAGGCGAGCCTGTCGTGGTTCTCCGGCATCGCGATCGTCGCGATGCTGCTGATGTCCTGGACCGTGTCGCTCCACATGAACGACCGCCGCCGGCAGGCCGCCGCGGGCGCGAAGCCGGTGGAGGCGAAGGCGCCGGGATTGCCGGCGGGCCGCGTCGCCTTCGCGATGACGCTGCTGATCCTGCTGCTGATGTCGAAGAACGCCTATCAGGCGAGCTTCACCTCCTACTACACGTTCTACCTGATCGAGCGGTTCGGGGTCAGCGTGCAGGCCTCGCAGCTCATGCTGTTCGGCTTCCTGGTCGTCGGGGCGGCCGGCGTCATCCTGGGCGGCATGCTGGGCGACCGGATCGGTCGCGACCGCGTGATCTGGATCTCGATCCTCGGCCCGCTGCCGCTCGCGCTCCTCCTGCCGCACGCGGACCTGTTCTGGACCGGCGTGCTGAGCATCGTCACCAGCTTCGTCATGGCGAGCGCCTTCTCGTCGATCCTGATCTACGCGATCGACCTCGTGCCGCACCGGGTCGGCCTGGTCGGCGGCCTGTTCTACGGCCTCTCCTTCGGGCTCGGCGGCCTCGCGGCGGGCGGGCTCGGCCTGCTGGCCGACCGGCTCGGCATCGTCGAGGTGTTCCGCCTCTGCGCCTACCTGCCGGCAATCGGGCTGCTGGCCTTCCTGCTGCCGCGGCGCGCGGGGTAGGATCCTCGCCCGCCGCCTCCGGAGATGGCGGCGACGCGGGGCGCGCGGCCTAGGCGCCTGGGCCCGGCCCGCATCTTGACGGCACCGGCGCGTTCCTGGACGAGCGGATGGCCGGCGCAAGCATGCCATCTTGGGACGAGACGATGCCCGAAGACGATCCTCACCCGACGCGCCGTACGGTCCTCGGCGGCACCGCGGCCCTGGCCGCCCTCCTCTCGGCGGGAACCGCCGCGGCGCAGATGCCGGCGCCCGCCGCGCGGCGCTCGCGGCTGATCCTGCTCGGGACCGCCGGCGGCCCGACGCCGAAGCCGAACCGGGCCGCGCCGGCGCAGGCCATCGTGGTCGACGGGCACACCTACCTGGTGGATGCCGGCAACGGGACGGGCCGGCAGATGGTGCTGGCGAAGCTGAAGCTCGGCTCGCTCGACTCGGTGTTCCTCACCCACCAGCATTCGGACCACAACGCCGATTACGGCAACGTGCTGCTGCTCGCCTGGGCGACCGACCTCGCCCACCGCGTCGACACCTACGGGCCGCCGCCGCTCGCCCGGATGACGCGCCAGTTCCTCGACCTCAACGACTACGACATCAAGACCCGGATGGCCGACGAGGGCCGGCCGCCGCTGGCCGACCTGATCGTGCCGCACGAGATCACCGGGCCCGGCCCCGTGATGCGCGACGAGCGCGTCGCCGTGACGGCGGCCCTGGTCCAGCACCCGCCGGTCGAGCCGGCCTTCGCCTACCGCTTCGACTGCCCCGACCGGTCGATCGTGATCTCGGGCGACACCCGCTACTCGCCGAACCTGATCGCGCTGGCCAAGGGCGCCGACGTCCTCGTCCACGAGGTCATGTACCTGCCCGAGCTCGAGAAGCTGATCGCCACCGAGCCCAACGCCACGACGCTGCGCGAGCACCTGATCGCCAGCCACACCACCACCGAGGAGGTCGGACGCGTCGCGACCGAGGCCGGCGTCAAGACGCTGGTCCTGTCGCATTTCGTGCCGGGCGGCTACCCGTTCATCAAGGACGAGGTGTGGCTCGACGCGGTGCGGCCTCACTTCAAGGGCGAGATCGTCGTCGGGCGCGATCTGATGGAGTTGTGAGAATCTGTTCCAGGAGTTGCGCTGGGATATCCGGTACGGACACAGACGACACTTACCGTCATCCCGGGTTCCGCTTTCGCGGCCCCGGGATGTTGGGGTGGACGGCCCCCGCCGGCATCATAAGTGCCAGGTTGAGGTCGTCTGACACCCAACCGAGGAGACCGTCCGTGACGCAGATTAGCATCATCGGCCTGGACATCGCCAAGTCCGTCTTCCAGTTCGAGGCCCAGGACGCGCAGGGCGCCGTGGTGAGCACCGAGCGCGTCTCGCGCGACAAGCTGCTGCCGGCGCTCAAGAAGATCCCCGCCACCATCGTGGCGATGGAGGCCTGCGCCACCGCCCATCACTGGGCGCGCCAGATCCGGGCTCTGGGCCACGAGGTGCGCCTGCTGCCG
>NZ_FPCB01000022.1:0-141276 GCF_900116815.1 Methylobacterium sp. 174MFSha1.1
ACAGCATGACCTCGCGCGTGAGGGTGCAGCGCTCCTGCACAGGGCCGCGCCGGCGCACTGCGCCCGGGATCTTGGCCGCGCCCGTCGCCTTCTCCATCCCGGAGGGCGTCTGACGCGTCGGCGGGCGGGGCGGCAAGCCCTTGAGCCGCGCGATCTCGTCGCGCAACGCCCGGTTCTCGGCAGTCAGGCGCTGCGTCTGCTCAATCAGCGTCCCCACAAGGACCCGCAGGTCCGACAACCCGAGCGTCTCGACCGAAGTGGGATCAGGCTGCGCCATGCCAATGCTGAATCACATCGGGACAGCCGGAGCAAACCCAAAACCCGCAAATTTGCCCCGGTTACTCGCGAAGTTCTCTAGGTCTTTCATTTTACAGCATTTTCTTCGACGAACCGGTTTCCACTTCGTCGGAAAATGCTCTAGCGGGTACCGATCGCCCGCATCAGGCCGGGCAGCGCCCGGGCGAGCAGGCCCGCGCCCCGCAGGACCTCGCCGGCCTCAGGTACCGAGCGCCGCGCCAGCGCCTGGACGACGCGCAAGGGCACCTGCGCGCCGAAGGCCGTCGCCACCAGGGCGAGCGCGGTCGCCCGGCCGTGATGCTTGGCGGCGTAGCGGATCTGGCTCTCGAGGAAGCAGGCGAGGCGGTGGGCCTTGGCCGCCCGGGTGGTGCCCTGGCCCTCGTGCCGCACCGGGATGCCGGCGAGGTGCCGCACCGCGACGCCGGCATCCCGGGCCCGGGCGCAGAGATCGACATCCTCGTAATAGACGAAGAAGCGCTCGTCGAAGCCGCCGAGATCCTCGAAGAGCGGGCGGCGGATCATCAGGAAGGCGCCCATCACCTGGTCGACCGCCCGGTCCTCGGCGTGGTCCCACTCGGTCATGAAGTGGGTGGGCACCAGCCCCGCCCGGTCGAGGAGCAGCGCCTGGCCGATCAGCGAGCGGGCGGTCGGCCGCCGGGCGCAGGAGCGCTGCACGATGCCCGCCTCGTCGAGGAGCTGCGCGCCGACGATGCCGGTGCCGGGATCCGCCGTCAGGGCGGCGTAGGCACCCGTCAGGCTTTCGGCCGTGACCCGCGCATCGGGGTTGAGGAACAGGATCGCGGGCGCGCGGCCCCGCGCCGCGCCGGCGTTGCAGGCCCGGCCGAAGCCCTGGTTGTCGGGGTTGGCGATCACCTCGGGGCCATGGCGCAGGGGCGGCAGGCCCTCCAGCGAGCCGTCGCGCGAGGCGTTGTCGACCACCACGACGCGCAGGGGCAGAGCGTCTCCGAGATGGTCTTCCGCCGCCGCCAGGCTGGCGAGGCAGGCCCGCAGCAGGGCGCCGCCGTTCCAGTTGACGATGACGACGTCGAGGGCGGGATTCGGAGCGGCGGATGTCGGATCGGCTGTCATGGCAATCCTCGCGGCGGCCCGAGCCGGCCGCGCAGGCCGTCCCACATCGCGCCGGCGAGCTGCGCCAGCACGCCCGGGCGGAAGCCGGCATCGGCCCAGTACAGCAGGGTCTGGAGCGGCAGGTAGGCGGCCTGGCGCAGCCGCCAGCGCCGGGGCACGTGCGGCAGCCGCCAGGCATAGACGCTGTTGCGCAGGTAGGCCGCCATCCGGAAGGGTGGCTGGCGCGGCATCTCGATGCCGAGGAGTTTCGAGCGGATCACCCCGGCGCCGACCCGGTGGGGGAGGGCGGTGCCGGTCTCCATCCAGCAGCCATAGCCCCGGGCCCAGGCGCGGAAGCACCATTCGAGGTCGACGCCGTCGATGAAGAAATCGCTCCGGAACGGACCGATCCGCGCATAGGCCGCGAGGTCGACGAGGGAGCCGGAGGTCGCCAGGAACTCCACCGGCACCAGCGCGCCGTTCTCCGGGATTCCCGGCCGGCGCGGATAGGCCGGGGCCTTGCGGCCGGGCGCCGCCTCCGGCCGCGGCCCGACGATGGCGGGCGGCGGGCTCGCGGGGCGCAAGCGCGCCAGCGCCGCCTCCAGGGTCGAGACCTGCTCAGGTCGGAACGCCGCATCCTGGTCGAGGAGCAGCACGGTGCCTGCGCCCGCTGCGATGGCCGCCTGCGCGATCGCGTCGAGGGCGCCGCCGACCCCGATGTTCCGCCCCGCCGACAGCACCAGGGCGCCGCGGGCGGTCAGATCGGCGGCGGCGTCCGCGGGGAGGCCGCCATTGTCGAACACGATGGTCCGGCGCTCCTCCGCCGCGACCCGGGCGCGCAGGGCCGCGACCTGCGCCGCGTCCGGGCGGAAGACCGTGATGCCGATGGCGACGGACCGGGAATCGGGGGTGGGAGAGGGGGGCAGGATCGTCTCGGCGAAGGGCTGGCGCGGCATCAGGGAATCCCGCCGCCGTAGGGCCGTCGGGGCGGGCGGGTCAATATGCCGGGGCGGCAGCGACATTGTGGCGGGGCGGCAGGGTTGGACCGGCCGGGGCAGGCGTCTCGCCCGCGGCCTATGGCGAAACGGGCGCGATCATGCTTTCGCTGTGAGCCAAGCGAAGCGTGGCTTTCCTTGGAAATGGATCTCCGTATCGTGACGCCGCAATGGTTTACGATGTCGACGCGATCCGCCTGCCCGCTGCCTGGCGGGGCCTGACCTTTCCCCTGGAGGCGGCGTCCGACGCGCTGGTGCGCCTCGACGAGCGCCTCGCCCGCGCCGATCCGGTGCTGGCCGACGGCGCCCGCGCCCGGGCCCACCTGTTCGACGCGCAGGCCGCCCTGCACCTCGATGGCGAGCTCGTCGCCCTGGAGGATCTGGTGCTGCACGAGGCGGCGATGGACGTGCGCCGCCCGACTCGGGCGCTCTCCCGCGCCGTCGCCGTGCTGGCCGAGCGCCGTCGGCTGGCCGCCGCGGCCCCCGGCTGGGCCTTCTCCGGTGCCGGCTGGGGGCTGCTCGCCGGGCCCGGGCCGGACAAGCCTGAAACGGAGAACGAGGACGAGGCCGGTACCGAGGAGACGGAGGAGCCGGACTTCGCCGCCATCGACCGGTTGCTCGCCCGCACCCGCCGCACCCTCGCCGATCACGCGGCGGGCGCGCCGACGCAGCTTTCCGCAGCGGACGATCCGCTCGCCCGCTGGCGGCGGATCCTCGACGAGACCCGCGACCTGCCGGCCGTGCTGGCGGCGGCTTGCGCCCTCGATGCCTGGCTGGTGCTCGATCCGGCCCCGCGCCGCGGCCATCGCGGCCCGCTCCTGGCGGCCGCCCTGCTGCGGGCCCGGGGCAAGGCCGGCGCCCACCTGCCGGCCCTGTCGCTGGGCCTGCGCGAGGCGAGGGCGCGCTGGTCGCGGGCGCAGCCGCTCGCCGACCGGCTGGCCGGCCTCCTCGGCGCGGTCGAGGCCTCGGCCCGCGCCCTCGGCCGCGATCTCGACCGCCTGGCGCTCTCCCGCGAGGTGATGCTGCGCGCCTGCGCCGGGCGGCGGCGGACTTCCCGCCTGCCGCAGCTCGTCGACCTGTTCGTCGGCACCCCCCTCGTCACGGTGGCGAGCGCCGCCCGGGCCCTCGCGGTCAGCCCGCAGGCGGTGGAGGGGATGCTGGCGGAGCTGGGCGCGGCCCGGCCGCGGGAATTGACGGAGCGGCGGCGGTATCGGGCGTGGGGGATCGTGTGAGGTGTGGGCCATCTCAGTGGAGGGTTGCTCGCTGTTCGGACGGGACCAACCTTCGTCGGAAGTCTCCCCCTTTCCCGGACGACTGGAACGAAGTGAAAGGAGATCCGGGATCCAGCATAAAAAGTCGCGAAGCGTCTGCGTGCCTACAACGTTGCAGTATGCAGAGCCGCTTCGCGGCAATTTCTTGCGCTGGATCCCGGATCTCCTTCCGCTGACGCTTCAGTCGTCCGGGAAAGGGGCGGATGCAAAATCATCGTGCTGCCCGTCTGGCAGGCCGTCGAGATCGTGAGTCCCCTCAATCCTTGAATGACCCATTACGCCCCGATTGCGCCCGCTCCCGCTTGCCCCGACAATGCCCGCCCCCGCATCCCGGCGGGCAAGACCAAGGCATGCGCGTCGTGATCGACCAGGTTTCCCAGCGCCAGCAGGACATCCTCGCCCTCGCCCGCCTGCACGGGCGGGTCAGCGTCGAGGACTTGGCGGCGCGGTTCGAGGTGACGCCGCAGACGATCCGCAAGGACCTGAACGAGCTCTGCGACAGCCGGCTCCTGTCGCGCATCCACGGCGGCGCCGTGGTGGCGTCCGGCGTCGAGAACGTCTCGTACGAGGCGCGCCGCCTCGTCGCCCATGGCGAGAAGCGGGCGATCGGCGCCGCCGCGGCGCGGCTGATCCCCAACAGCGCCTCGCTGTTCATCAATATCGGCACCACCACCGAGGAGGTGGCGCGCGCCCTCGGCGACCACGAGGATCTTCTGGTCATCACCAACAACCTCAACGTGGCGACCCTGCTCTACCGCCACCCGAAGATGAGCCTGATCGTCGCCGGCGGGCCGGTGCGGCGGGCCGACGGGGCGGTGATCGGCTCGGCGGCGGTCGATTTCATCAACCAGTTCAAGGTCGATTACGCCGTGATCGGCGTCTCGGCGATCGACGAGGACGGCACGCTGCTCGATTTCGACTACCGCGAGGTGCGCGTCGCCCGCGCCATCATCGAGAATGCCCGCCGGGTGATCCTGGTCGCCGACAAGCTGAAGCTGGAGCGCTCGGCGCCGATCCGGGTCGGCCACCTGCGCGAGCTCGACTACTTCGTCACCGACGCGCTGCCCTCCGGCGCCCTGCGCGAGATGTGCGCGGCCCACCGCGTCGCCCTGGTCGAGGCCGGACTCGAGGCGCAGGACACCCCCGACGCCGCGGAGTGACGCCAAACCGAAAGTCTTAGGCTTTCATTCGCACCTGCCGCCTTTCGGTTTCGCTTGCGTCAGAACCAACCCGCGTCTAGATTCGCGCCAGGATGCAAACGAAAGAGCCGAAAGGCTCCGACAGGGAGGTGGCCTTGGCCCCCAGGCGCCAGCAGCCCGGCGACGAGCGCGGGGTGTTCGACCTCGCGGTGATCGGCGGCGGCATCAATGGCTGCGGTATCGCCCGCGACGCGGTGGGCCGCGGCGCCTCCGTGGTGCTGTTCGAGCAGAACGACCTCGCCAGCGGCACCTCCTCGACCTCGACCAAGCTGATCCACGGCGGCCTGCGCTACCTCGAGCACTACGAGTTCCGCCTGGTGCGCGAAGCGCTGATGGAGCGCGAGGTGCTGTGGGGCATGGCGCCCCACATCGTCTGGCCCCTGCGCTTCGTGCTGCCGCACCATGCGGGCCTGCGGCCCGGCTGGCTCCTGCGCTTAGGCTTGCTGCTCTACGACAACCTCGGCGGCCGCAAGCGCCTGCCCGGCACCCGCACCCTCGACCTCACCCGCGATCCCGCCGGAGAGCCGCTGAAACCCGGCTTTCGCCGCGCTTTCGAATATTCGGATTGCTGGGTCGAGGATTCGCGCCTCGTGGTGCTGAACGCCCGCGACGCGGCGGAGCGCGGCGCGATCATCCGCCCGCGCACCCGGGTCGTCACCGCGACCCGCAGCGAGGGCCTGTGGGAGGTCACCGTCGAGGATCGCCAGTCCGGCGCCCGCGAGACCGTGCGGGCCCGCACCCTCGTCAACGCCGCCGGCCCCTGGGTGGCGAACGTGCTCACCGGCGTGGCGCGGGCCAATTCCACGGAGGGCGTGCGCCTGGTCCAGGGCAGCCACATCGTGGTGCGGCGCCTGTTCCAGCACGACCGGGCCTACATCTTCCAGAACGCCGACCAGCGCATCATCTTCGCGATCCCCTACGAGCGCGACTTCACGCTGATCGGCACCACCGACCGCGACTACACGGGCGACCCCGCCGACGTGAAGGCGAGCGAGGAGGAGATCGCCTATCTCTGCGCTGCCGCGAGCGAGTACTTTCGCGATCCGGTCACCCGCGACGAGGTGGTGTGGACCTATTCGGGTGTGCGCCCGCTCTACGACGACGGCGCCTCGAAGGCGCAGGAAGCCACCCGCGACTACGTGCTGACCCTCGACGCGCCGGAGGGCCAGCCGGCGATGCTCTCGGTCTTCGGCGGCAAGATCACCACCTACCGGCGCCTCGCCGAATCGGCCCTGGAGCGCCTGAAGGACCACCTGCCGGCGGCGCGAAAGAGTCCCTGGACCTCGGGCGCCACCCTACCGGGCGGCAACTTCCCGAAGGAGAGCTACGACGACGTCGTGGCGAGCCTTTCGCGCCAGCATCCGGGCGTGCCGGAGGTGCTGGTCGCCCGGCTGGTGCGGGCCTACGGCACCGAGGCGCGGGAGATCCTGAGCGGCGCCCGCGCCATGGCCGATCTCGGCCGGCTCTTCGGCGCCGACCTCACCGAGCGCGAGGTGCGCCACCTGATGCGCCGCGAATGGGCGGTGAGCGCCGACGACGTGCTCTGGCGCCGCTCGAAGCTCGGCCTTAGGTTGACGCCCGCCGAGGCCTCCGCCCTCGACGACTTCATGCGCCGCGCCGCCGCCGCCCCGAACGCGGCCTGACGAGAAGAGACGGGAGGGCGCCATGACCCTGATCCTGGAGAACGTCACCAAGCGGGTGGGGCCTGAGACCCATATCCGCGACGTCAGCCTCGCCCTGCCGAAGGGCTCGCTCAACGTGCTGCTCGGCCAGACGCTCGCCGGCAAGACCACCTTGATGCGCCTGATGGCCGGGCTCGAGGCGCCGAGCGAGGGCCGGATCCTCGCCGACGGCAAGGACGTCACCGGCCTACCGGTGCAACGCCGCAACGTCGCGATGGTCTACCAGCAATTCATCAACTACCCCTCGCTCTCGGTCTACGAGAACATCGCCTCGCCGATGCGGGTCGCAGGTATAGCGAAGGGCGAGATCGAGGTGCGGGTCCAGGAGGCGGCGGGCCTTCTCAGGCTCACGCCCTACCTCAAGCGCAAGCCCCTCGAACTCTCCGGCGGCCAGCAGCAGCGCACCGCCATCGCCCGGGCGCTCTGCAAGCGCGCCGACCTCGTGCTGATGGACGAGCCGCTGGCGAATCTCGACTACAAGCTGCGCGAGGAACTGCGCGAGGAGCTGCCCCGCATCTTCGCCGCTACGGGGGCGATCTTCGTCTACGCCACCACCGAGCCGGCCGAGGCCCTGATGCTCGGCGGGCGCACCGCCACCCTGCACCAGGGCCGCGTCACGCAAGTGGGGCCGACGCCGGACGTCTACCGCCGGCCCGACGATCTCACCACCGCGAAGGTCTTCTCCGACCCGCCGCTGAATACCCTGCGCGTGGTCAAGGCGGGGGGCCGGGTCGCCCTGCCGACCGGCGGCCAGGTCCGGGCGACCGGCACGCTCGCGAACGTCCCGGACGGCGCCTACACGATCGGCTTTCGCGCCCACCACCTCGCCCTCGATCCGCTGCCGGCCGAGGCGATCGCGCTTCCCGCCACCGTCTCGGTCGCCGAGATCACCGGCTCGGAGAGCTTCGTCCACGTCGATGCCGGCGACAGCCGCCTGATCGCGCTCCTGCCCGGCGTGCGCCGGCTCGAGCCCGGCACGGCGGTCACCGCCTATCTCGACCCCCGCCACGCCCTGGTGTTCGACGAAGGCGGCCGCACCGCTGCCCTCGACCTGCCGGCGGCCGCCTGAAGGGGAGGGGATCCATGGCCCGCATCACCCTCGATCACCTCGCCCACGCCTACGGCCCGAACCCGCAAGGCTCGCAGGACTACGCGCTGAAGGAGATCGACCACGTCTGGCGCCAGGGCGGCGCCTACGCGCTGCTCGGCCCCTCCGGCTGCGGCAAGTCCACGCTGCTCAACATCATCTCGGGGCTGGTGGTCCCGACCCGCGGCCGCATCCTGTTCGACGACCGCGACGTCACCACGGTGCCGACCGAGGGGCGCAACATCGCCCAGGTTTTTCAGTTCCCGGTCGTCTACGACACCATGACGGTGCGCGAGAACCTGGCCTTCCCGCTCAAGAACCGGCGCGTCGCGCCCGCCACCATCCGCTCGCGGGTGGAGGAGATCGCCGGGCTCCTCGACCTGACTCGCGTCCTCGACCGCCGCGCCAACAACCTGACGGCGGACATGAAGCAGAAGATCTCGCTCGGCCGGGGCCTCGTGCGCCCGGACGTGGCGGCGATCCTGTTCGACGAGCCGCTCACCGTCATCGACCCGCACCTGAAGTGGCAGCTGCGCTCGACCCTGAAGGAGCTCCACCGCAAGCTCGACCTGACGATGATCTACGTCACCCACGATCAGACCGAGGCGCTGACCTTCGCCGACACGGTGGTGGTGATGCATGACGGCGCGGTGGTGCAGACCGGCACCCCCGACGAACTCTTCGAGCGCCCGGCCCACACCTTCGTCGGCCACTTCATCGGCTCGCCGGGCATGAACCTGCTGCCGGCTCAGGTGCAGGGCGCGACCGCGACGATCGAGGGCCACGCCATCCCGCTCGCCCGGCACTATCCCGACCTGCCGAAGGGCAAACGGATCGAGCTCGGCGTCCGGCCGGAATACGTGCATCTCGCGCCGAAGGGCCTCGGGCTCCCGGTGCAGGTGCGGCGGATCGACGATATCGGCCGCCAGCGCCTCGCCCGGGTCGAGCTCGGCGGCCGGCCCCTCGTCGCCACGGTGGCGGAGGACCAGAGCCTCGACGGCACCGAGGCGGCGCTGACCCTCGATCCGCGCCAGATCCACATCTACGCCGACGGCGCCCTGGTGCCCGGAGAGGCCGCATGACCAAGACCGTCAACCAGAAGGCCTGGCTCCTCGTCCTGCCGGTCTTCGCCGTCGTCGCCTTCTCGGCGGTGCTGCCGCTGATGACGGTGGTCAACTATTCGGTCCAGGACACGTTCGGCAACAACCAGTTCTTCTGGAACGGACTCGGCTGGTTCCAGGAACTGCTCGATCCGTCGAGCCAGTTCGGCGAGCGCTTCTTCGATTCGCTGTGGCGCAACCTGCTCTTCTCGGGAATCATCCTGGCGATCGAGGTGCCGCTCGGCATCGCGGTGGCGTTGTCGATGCCGCGGGAGGGCCGCGGCGTCGCCTTCTGCCTCGTGCTGATGGCGCTGCCGCTCCTCATCCCGTGGAACGTCGTCGGCACGATCTGGCAGGTCTTCGCTCGCTCCGACATCGGCCTCCTCGGCTCGTTCCTCAACAAGATCGGCATCGACTACAACTACGCCGGCAGCGCGCTCGCCGCCTGGGTCACGATCGTGACCATGGACGTCTGGCACTGGACCAGTCTCGTCGCGCTCCTGTGCTACGCGGGTCTCAAGTCGATCCCGGACGCCTATTACCAGGCCGCCCGCATCGACGGGGCGAGCCAGTGGGCGATCTTCCGCACCATCCAGCTGCCGAAGATGCGCCGGGTCCTGCTGATCGCCGTGCTGCTCCGCTTCATGGATTCGTTCATGATCTACACCGAGCCCTTCGTGCTCACCGGCGGCGGGCCCGGCAACGCCACGACCTTCCTGTCGATCGACCTCGTCAAGCTGGCCCTCGGGCAGTTCGACCTCGGCCGGGCGGCGGCGATGTCGCTGGTCTACAACCTGATCATCCTCAGCGTCTGCTGGGTGTTCTACACCGTGATGACCAATGTGGACGCCGGCAACCGCACGGTGCTGGCCGATAGCGCCCCGGCCGACACGGCGGCCGCCGGCAGCCTGCCCCCCGCCACCACCATCCCGCTCGACCGGAGGGCCGCCTGATGCGCCCGCGCCACGTCGTGATGACGCTCTACCTGCTGTTCCTGATGGTGCCGATCTACTGGCTCGTGAACATGAGCCTGAAGACCAATCAGGAAATCAACACCAGCATGACGCTCTGGCCGCATGCGATCACGTTCGACAACTACATGCGGATCTTCACCGATCCGAGCTGGTACGGCGGCTACCTGAACTCGCTGTCCTACGTGGCGATCAACACGGTGTTGTCGATCGGCCTCGCGCTGCCGGCGGCCTACGCCTTCTCGCGCTACAGCTTCATCGGCGACAAGCACCTGTTCTTCTGGCTCCTGTCGAACCGGATGGCGCCGCCGGCGGTGTTCGCGCTGCCCTTCTTCAACCTCTACTCGGCGGTCGGCCTGTTCGACACGCCCTGGGCGGTGGCGCTCGCCCATTGCCTGTTCAACGTGCCGCTGGCCGTCTGGATTCTCGAAGGCTTCATGTCCGGCGTGCCGCGGGAGATCGACGAGACCGCGGCGATCGACGGCTACTCGTTCCCGCGCTTCTTCGTGAAGATCTTCATGCCGCTGATCGCCTCGGGCATCGGCGTCGCCGCCTTCTTCTGCTTCATGTTCTCCTGGGTCGAGCTGCTGCTCGCCCGCACGCTGACCTCGGTCGACGCCAAGCCGATCGCCGCCACCATGACCCGCACGGTCTCGGCCGCCGGCATGGATTGGGGTCTGCTCGCGGCCGCCGGCGTGCTCACCATCGTGCCGGGCGCCCTCGTGATCTGGTTCGTGCGCAACTACATCGCCAAGGGCTTCGCCCTCGGCCGCGTCTGACCGGGAGTTCATCCGATGCTCGATTTCGCCTGGATGGCCTGGACCTGGCAGACCGCGCTCTTCTTCGTGGTCATCGCCAGCCTGCTCGCCCTGATGACCGCGCTCGCCGTCTGGCGCCCGGAGACCGAGCAGGTCGGGATCCTGCGGATCCCCACCACGCGGGGCGACCGGCTCTTCCTGACGCTGGTCGGCGCCGCCTTCATCAACCTCGCCTGGCTCGGCCTCGTCGGCCCGAGCCTCGAATGGGCGCTCGCGCTCTCGCTCGTTTACGGGGCGGTGATGTTCCGCTTCGCTTAAGCGGTCCGCCGTTACGTCCGGCAGCCAGCCGGCACCAGGCGGGCCGATCACCACCAGAGGGAGGACAACCAGGATGACACGCCACGGATTGCTGACGGCCGCGAGCGCGCTGGCCTTGAGCCTCGCCGCCGGCCACGCCTTCGCCGGCATGGAAGAGGCCAAGCGCTGGGTCGATACCGAGTTCCAGCCCTCGACCCTGTCGAAGGACGAGCAGCTCAAGGAGATGCAGTGGTTCATCGATGCGGCGAAGCCCTTCGCCGGCATGGAGATCAACTTCGTCTCCGAGACCATCACCACGCACGAATACGAGGCCCGCACGCTCGCCAAGGCCTTCACCGAGATCACCGGGATCAAGGTGCGCCACGACCTCCTGCAGGAGGGCGACGTGGTCGAGAAGATCCAGACCCAGATGCAGTCGGGCAAGAACATCTACGACGGCTGGATCAACGATTCCGACCTCGTCGGCACCCATTTTCGCTACGGCCAGACCGTGGCGCTCTCCGACTTCATGAAGAACGAGGCCAAGGACGTCACCTCGCCGACCCTCGACCTCGAGGACTTCATCGGCCGCTCCTTCGGCACGGCGCCGGACGGCAAGCTCTACCAGCTGCCGGACCAGCAATTCGCCAACCTGTACTGGTTCCGCTACGACTGGTTCACGCGCGCCGACCTCAAGGAGAAGTTCAAGGCCAAGTACGGCTACGAGCTCGGCGTGCCGGTCAACTGGTCGGCCTACGAGGACATCGCCGACTTCTTCACCAACGACGTGAAGGAGATCGACGGCGTCAAGGTCTATGGTCACATGGACTACGGCAAGAAGGACCCGTCCCTGGGCTGGCGCTTCACCGATGCGTGGCTGTCGATGGCCGGCAACGGCGACAAGGGCATCCCGAACGGCAAGCCGGTCGACGAGTGGGGCATCCGCATGGAGGGCTGCCGCCCGGTCGGCTCCTCGATCGAGCGCGGCGGCGACACCAACGGCCCGGCGGCGGTCTATTCCGTCACCAAGTACGTCGAGTGGCTGAAGAAGTACGCCCCGCCGCAGGCCGCCGGCATGACCTTCTCGGAGTCGGGTCCCGTCCCGTCGCAGGGCAACGTCGCCCAGCAGATGTTCTGGTACACCGCCTTCACCGCCGACATGGTCAAGCCCGGTCTCCCGGTCATGAACCAGGACGGCACGCCGAAGTGGCGCATGGCGCCCTCGCCGAAGGGCCCGTACTGGAAGGACGGCATGAAGCTCGGCTACCAGGATGCCGGCTCGCTCACCCTCCTGAAGTCGACGCCCCTCGACCGGCGCAAGGCGGCTTGGCTCTACCAGCAGTTCATCGTCTCGAAGACGGTCAGCCTGAAGAAGAGCCATGTCGGCCTCACCTTCATCCGCGAGAGCGACATCTGGGACAAGTCTTTCACCGAGCGGGCGCCGAAGCTCGGCGGCCTGGTCGAGTTCTACCGCTCGCCGGCCCGCACGCAGTGGACCCCGACCGGCGTGAACGTGCCGGACTACCCCAAGCTCGCCCAGCTGTGGTGGCAGAACATCGGCGACGCCTCCTCGGGCGCCAAGACCCCGCAGGCGGCGATGGACGCCCTCGCCAACGCCCAGGACGACGTGATGGCGCGCCTGGAGCGCTCCAAGGTCCAGGGCGATTGCGGCCCGAAGCTGAACCCGAAGACCTCGGCCGAGCACTGGTACGAGCAGGCCAAGAAGGACGGCACGCTGGCGCCGCAGCGCAAGCTCGCCGACGAGAAGCCGAAGGGTGAGACGATCGACTACGACACCCTGATCAAGAGCTGGCCGGCCTCGCCGCCGAAGCGCGGCTGACCTTGCGGGAGCCGGGGCGAGAAGCCCCGGCTCTCCTTTCCGCGGACGGCCGGATTCCGCTATCCTGGCGGAGACGCTGCCACGGAGGTTGTCATGGCCTATTACTCGCTGGAAGACGCCATCGCCCGCCTGCCCGAACTGCTCGCCAAGGCGACGGAGGGCGAGGAGGTGATCATCACCCGCCTTGACGAGGATCTCGTTCAGCTCGTCCCCACCGAGCCGCGGCCGGTGACCAAGGAGGAGATGGATCGCATCAAGGCGAATCAGGTCATCCCGCTCAAGCCCTTCGACTCGACGGCCCTCATCCGGCAGATGCGGGATGAGGGCTTGTGAGCCGAGTTTATTGCGACACCAACATCCTGGTGCCGGTCATCATTCTCGAATCGCAGAGCATCCGGATCAGGACTTGGATCTCGTCGCCGGACGTGACGCCAGTCGTGTCGGACCTCGTGGTTCTGGAGTTCTCCGCCACGATCTCGCGTCTCGTCAGAGAACGAACGCTCAGCGACTCTCTTGGCCACGATGCTGTCGGTGAATTCGAGACTTGGCGCAAGACTCTCGGTCGCCCGCTGACCATCACCCGCCAGACGTTCGCGATCGCCCGCACCATCGTCGAGGATGCCGCCCTCGGCGTGCGCGGTCCCGACGCCCTGCATCTCGCGCTGCTGCAGGTCACCGGCCTGCCCTTCGCGACCTTCGACGCGCGGCTCGGCCGGGCGGCCGCCACCCTCGGCCTCGCCACGCTGGAGCCGCCACCCCTCTAACGCACCGCGCGAAAGAGCCGTCCCGATGTCCTCCCTCATCCTCGCCATCGACCAGGGCACCACCTCCTCGCGCGCCTTGCTGTTCCGTCCCGACACCTCGATCGCCGGTCTCGCCCAGGCCGAGTTCCCGCAGCACTTCCCGGCCTCGGGCTGGGTCGAGCACGAGCCGGAGGACCTCTGGCGCACCACGCTCGACACCTGCCGGGCGGCGATGAAGCAGGCCGGGGTGACGGCGCGGGACGTCGCGGCGATCGGCATCACCAACCAGCGCGAGACGACGCTCGTCTGGGACAAGCGCACCGGTGAGGCCGTGCACCGCGCCATCGTCTGGCAGGACCGGCGCTCGGCCGGGATCTGTGCCCGTCTCAAGGAGGCGGGCCACGAGCCTGCGGTGACGGCGAAGACCGGCCTGATCCTCGATCCCTACTTCTCCGGCACCAAGATCGCCTGGATCTTCGACAACGTGCCCGGCGCCCGCGCCCGGGCGGAGGCGGGCGAGCTCGCCTTCGGCACGGTCGATTCGTATCTCCTGTGGCGCCTCACCGGCGGCCGGCTCCACGTCACCGACGCCACCAACGCCTCGCGCACGCTGCTCTTCGACATCCATCGCGGCGCCTGGGACGAGGAGCTGATGACGCTTCTCGGTGTGCCGGCCTCGATGCTGCCGGAGGTGCGCGATTCCTCGGGCGATTTCGGCGAGACCGACCCGGAGCTGTTCGGCGCCGCGATCCCGATCCGGGGCGTCGCCGGCGACCAGCAGGCGGCGACCGTGGGCCAGGCCTGCTTCCGGCCCGGCATGGTCAAGTCGACCTACGGCACCGGGTGTTTTGCCCTCCTCAACACCGGCACCCAGCCGGTGGTCTCGAAGAACAAGCTTCTCACCACCATCGCCTACCAGCTCGACGGGAAGCGCACCTACGCGCTCGAAGGCTCGATCTTCGTCGCCGGCGCGGCGGTGCAGTGGCTGCGCGACGGGCTCGGAGTCATCGAATCGGCCGCCGAGACCGGGGCGCTCGCCGAGCGGGCCGATCCGGCGCAGGACGTCTACCTGGTGCCGGCCTTCGTCGGCCTCGGCGCGCCCTACTGGGAGCCCGACGCCCGCGGCGCCCTGTTCGGGCTGACCCGCGGCACCGGCCCCGCCGAGCTCGCCCGCGCGGCGCTCGAGAGCGTCTGCTACCAGACCGCCGACCTGCTCGCCGCCATGCGGGCCGACTGGTCGGACGGCGACGGCAGCGCCACGGTGCTGCGGGTCGACGGCGGCATGGTCGCCTCGGACTGGACGATGCAGCGCCTCGCCGACCTTCTGGCCGCCCCCGTCGACCGGCCCGAGGTGAAGGAGACCACGGCTTTGGGTGCGGCCTACCTCGCCGGCCTCGCCTGCGGCCTCTACCCCGAGCCCGAGCACTTCGCCGACCATTGGCGCCTGGAGCGCCGCTTCGCCCCGGCGATGGAGCCGACCCTGCGCGAGCGGCGGCTCGCCGGCTGGCGCAAGGCGGTAAGTTGTCTGGTGGGGAAGTAGACGAATCCCCACAGACGTTTCCCACCTCACAGGGTCATCCCGGGGCTCGCCGAAGGCGAGAGCCCGGGATCCAGACACTCAGGTGGTAGTCAACCAAGCGGGACGCCGCCCGCCTTGTTCTGGACAACCTGCGTTTCTGGATTCCGGGCTCCGCTTCGCGGCCCCGGAATGACGATGGAGTATGAAGTCAGCGGGGTTTGACTTCCCTCACTTCTCCAGCCGGGCGATCAGGCTCGACGTGTCCCAGCGCCCGCCGCCCATGCTCTGCACCTCGGCGTAGAACTGGTCGACCAGGGCCGTCACCGGCAGCTTCGCCTTGTTGCTGCGGGCTTCGGCCAGCACGATCGACAGGTCCTTGCGCATCCAGTCGACGGCGAAGCCGAAATCGAACTTGCCCTGGTTCATGGTCTTGCCGCGGTTCTCCATCTGCCAGGAGCCGGCGGCGCCCTTGGAGATCACGTCGAGCACCGCCTCGATGTCGAGCCCGGCCTGCTTGCCGAAATGCACCGCCTCCGACAGGCCCTGGACCAGGCCGGCGATGCAGATCTGGTTCATCATCTTGGCGAGCTGGCCGGCGCCGACGGGCCCCAGCAGCCGGCAGGCGCGGGCGTAGGAGGCGATCACCGGCTCGACCCGGGCGAAGGTGTCGGCGTCGCCGCCGCACATCACCGTGAGCACGCCGTTCTCGGCGCCGGCCTGGCCGCCGGAGACGGGGGCGTCGATGAAGCCGAAGCCGGCCTTCTCAGCGGCGGCCGACAGCTCGCGGGCGACTTCCGCCGAGGCGGTGGTGTGGTCGACAAAGACCGTGCCCTTGCCCATCGCCGCGAAGGCGCCGTCCGGTCCGGTCGTGACCGAGCGCAGGTCGTCGTCGTTGCCGACGCAGGCGAAGACGATCTCCTGGCCTTCCGCCGCCTCGCGGGGCGTCGCCGCGGCCTTGCCTCCATGGGCGCTCACCCAGGCATCCGCCTTGGCCTTGGTGCGGTTGTAGACCGTGACGTCGTGGCCCTTGGCGGCGAGGTGCCGGGCCATCGGGCCACCCATCACGCCGAGACCCAGAAACGCGACCTTTGCCATGCGTTCATCCTCCCACGCCGTTGTCCCGGCGATCGGCCTCCGGTGTAGTGAGCCGGCCCGCCGCCCGTCAAACCGGTTCGCCTCCTCCACGAACGAGATCGTTCGTGGAGGGCGTCACTTCGTGTCGAACGGGATGAACTTCGCCCGGATGCGGTCGTAGCGCCCATCCGCCACGAGCGCCGCGAGCGCCTTGTCGAATGCGTCGCGCAACGTGCCGTCGCCCTTGCGCAGGCCGATTCCGAACCCCTCGCCGAGGAGCGGCTCGCCCGCCGGCACGTCGCCGACGAATCGACAGCAGGCCCCGCCCTCGGGCCTGCCGAGGAAGGTCGCGAGGTCGAGCTTGTCGCCGAGCACGACGTCGACCCGGCCGGCGCGCAGGTCGAGGGTCGCGTCGGCGAGCGAATCGAAGGTGCGGATTTCGGCGCCCGGCACACGCTGCTCCAGGAAGGCGACCTGCGGCCCGTGCGCCGCGACGCCGATCGTGCGGCCCCTGAGAGCCGCCGGGCTCAGGGTCGGCAGCGAGGTGTCCCGCCGCGCCACGTAGGCGAAGGGGACGCGGAGATAGGGCCGGGTGAAAGCGATGCGGGCGGCGCGCTTCGGGGTGATCGCCATCGCCGCCATGATGGCGTCGTACTCGCCGGCCTCCAGGCCTTTGATGATGCCGTCCCACTGGTGGAGCACGAGGGTGCAGGTGAGCTTGGCCTCGGCGCACAGGGCCTGGGCCAGCTCGACCTCGAACCCCGCCGGTTTGCCGTCCTCGACGTAGTTGAACGGCGGGTGGCCGCCCTCGGTGGCGATGCGCACGGGGGAGGGGAGAGGGGCGGGGGCCTGCTGTGCGGCGGGGGCCTGCGCGGGGGCGTCCTCGGCGAGGGCCGGCCCGGCGGCCAGCAGCGACAGGAGCAGGAGGCGGGAGAGCAGGCGGCTCATCCGGCGGCGGTCTCTCGTGGCAAGGGGACGGATCGAACGGGGCCGGACCCTGCCACGGCCACGCCTGCCGGCGCAACTCGCGCGTCGGGCCCGGCCTGGATCGGGGACAGCGGCGGTGACGTTTCGTCAGGGTTAACCGGCCTTTAAGCGCGGCGCGCTCTGATCCGGCCATGCGCCTGAGCTTCCGCCCGCCCCACCCGTCCCGCGACCGTGCCGGCGCGGTCGAGATCCTGCCGCCGCTCCCCGTCGGGCCGGCGATCGAGGGGCCGGTCGAGGGATCCGGGCGCGATGCCGGACGGTCCGGGCGCGACGCCGTCGACCGGGTCGAGGCGGAGCTGGTCCGGGCCGCCCGCGCCGTCGGCGTCGCCGCCCGGGACGGCTGCGCCGAGACCGAGGCGGCGGCCGCGGATGCCGCCGCCCTCACCCGCGGCCTCGACGGCCTGGGAGCGCGGGCCGACGCGGCGGGAGCGCGCGGCCGTGCGCTTGGCGCCGACGCCGCGACCCTCGCGGCGGAGGCCGACGGGCTCGCCGGCGTGCTGGTCCAGGCCGGCCGCCACCTGGACCGCACCGACCAGCAGAGCCGGGTGCTCGAAGCCGAGATGGGGAGCGCCGCCCAGGAGGCCGCCCGCGTCGTCGAGGCGGTGGCGACCCTGGCGCGGCAGGCCAACCGCCTCGCCCTCAACGCCACCGTCGAGGCGGCCCGCGCCGGCGCGGACGGCGGGCCGCTCTGGCGGGCGGCGGAGGAATTCAAGCTGTTGTCGGCCGATGCCGCCCGGGCGGTGGAGGAGGTGCGCGCCTTGAGCCGCCGCCTCTCCGGCCCCGGGGCGGTGGCGATGGGCAGCGTCGCGACCTCGCTCGCCTGCCTGCGCCCGGCCTTCGCCACCACCGGTTCGGCGGCCGAGGCGCAAGCCGCCTCCGCCCGGCGCCTGGCCGACGGGGCCCGGGACCTCGCCGAGGTTACCGACGATCTCGGCCGGGAGGCCGCCCTGGCCACAGTCGCCGCCGGCGAGGCGGCCCGGCGCATGGAGGCGGCCCGCTCCGTCGGCGCCGGCGTCGCCGGCCTCGCCGGGGGGCTCGCCGGGCGCACCGTCGCGTCCCTGCGCCAGGCGGAGATCGGCGACCGGCGGGTGCACGACCGCTATCCGGTCGACCTCGCGGCGCGGGTCGGCAATTGGGGCCTCGGGCGGGTGCTCGACCTGAGCCGGGGCGGCCTGCTCCTGACCCCGCCGGAGGGCTGCGGCGCGGCGGTCGGCGCCCGGCTCTCCCTCGACCTGCGCGGCATCGGCCGGATGCAGGTGCGGGTCGTCGGCGCGAGCCCGCGCGGCCTGCATTGCGCGCTCGGTGACGCCGTGTCGGACGCGCGGATGCG
Organism: Methylobacterium sp. 174MFSha1.1; assembly: GCF_900116815.1. Lineage (NCBI taxonomy): Bacteria > Pseudomonadati > Pseudomonadota > Alphaproteobacteria > Hyphomicrobiales > Methylobacteriaceae > Methylobacterium > Methylobacterium sp. 174MFSha1.1. The sequence continues at coordinate 18,219 of NZ_FPCB01000022.1, forward strand.
CGACGCCCTGGTGGCGATCGAGGAAGAGAACCGGCCGCTGATCGCGGCGGCGCTCGGCGGGGCCGCGTCGGTCGGTACTGCCCTGGAGCAGGCGCTGGCCGCGGGCCGGCTCGCGCATCATGCCCTGTTCGACACCACCTACCGCCCGGTCGCCGGCATCGAGCCGCCGCACTATCTCACCGCCGCCGTGCCGGCGCTCGAAGATCTCCTGCCGCCGATCCTCGAGCCGCTGCTGCTCGCCGACGCGCGCACGGCGTTCTGCATCGCGGTCGACCGCAACGGCTACGCCCCGGTCTACAACCGCGCCCAGGCCCAGGCGCCGCGGGCCGGCGACCCGGCCTGGAACGCCCTCCACGCCCGCCAGCGCCGGCTCTACGACGACCGCATCGGCCTGTCCGCCGCCCGTTCGACCCGGGCCTTCCTGGTTCAGGCCTGCCCGCAGGACGAGGCCGGCCGCCAGCCCCTGCGCGAGGTGTCGAGCCCGATCCGGGTGCATGGGCGGCACTGGGGAGCGTTGCGGATGGGGTTTCGGGTTTGAGCGCTGGCCAAGCGCGGTTCCGGAGGAATCTCGTACCCTCAATGTCATCCCGGGGCTCGCCACAGGCGAGAACCCGGGATCCATAACCGCTAACGGGATAGAATGCGGCTCGACGCATTCCGCTTCATTCCGGACCGTCGGCGGTTATGGATCCCGGGTTCCGCTGCGCGGCCCCGGGATGACACTGAGGGTTGCAAGTCCGGTCGAGCACATCGATCGAGCCTCGACCCGGACCCTAACCCCCCGTCGTGCTCATGTGCCGCGGCACCGCCGGCTTTGCCGCACGGGCGATGACGAAGTCGTGGCCCTTCGGCTTGCGGGTGATCGCCTCCCTGATCGCCTCGGCCACCACCGCGTCGTCGAGGGAGGCGCGGAGCGCCGCGCGCAGGTCGGCGGCGTCTTCCTGGCCGAGGCACATGTAAAGCTGGCCGGTGCAGGTCAGGCGCACCCGGTTGCAGCTCTCGCAGAAATTGTGGGTGAGCGGCGTGATGAAGCCGAGACGGCCGCCGGTCTCCTCCACCCGCACGTAGCGGGCCGGACCGCCGGTGCGGTCGGGGAGGGGAGTGAGGGTGAGGCGCTCCGACAGGCGCTCGCGCACCACCGAGAGCGGCAGGAACTGATCGACGCGGTCCGGCTCGATGTCGCCGAGGGGCATCACCTCGATCAGCGTCATCTCCATGCCGAGCCCGTGGGCCCAGGCGAGCATCGACGGGATCTCGTCCTCGTTGACGCCCTTGAGCGCCACGGCGTTGATCTTGACCTTGAGCCCCGCCTCGCGCGCCGCCGCGATGCCGTCGAGCACCGTGTCGAGGTCGCCGCGCCGGGTGATCGCCCGGAACTTGTCCGGGTCGAGGGTGTCGAGCGAGACGTTGATCCGGCGCATGCCGAGATCCGCCAGCTCGGCGGCGTGCTGGCGCAGGCGTGTGCCGTTGGTGGTGAGCGTCATCTCCTCCAGCGCCCCGGAGGCGAGGTGGCGCGAGAGGTTGCGAAAGAGCCGCATGATGTCCCGGCGCACCAGCGGCTCGCCGCCGGTGATGCGCAGCTTCCTCACGCCGCGCTCGACGAAGACCGAGCAGACCCGGTCCAGCTCCTCCAGGGTGAGCAGGTCGCGCTTGGGCAGGAACGTCATGTCCTCGGACATGCAGTAGACGCAGCGCAGGTCGCAGCGATCGGTCACCGAGACGCGCAGATAGGTGATCGCGCGCTGGAACGGATCGATCAGCGGCGCCGGCCGCGCCGGCACGGACGTGGCCGGCATCGGATCGTCGGTACGGGGACCCCACATGCGAACACTATCCTCGGGGCTTAATTTCTGCGGGACACGGGCTCTGGCGGCCGGCTGCCTGCCTGCATATGAGCGCTTGCGGGACCACGGGCAAGTTGGGCCTGAGGCGAGGGAGACGCAACCCATGACCGAGGCTCATAGGACCGACCAGGCGGCGGACCAGGCCGATTGGCCGACCGAGATCCGGCTGTCGCGCGACAAGCGCACGCTCCACGTTGCCTTCGCCAGCGGCGCGGCCTACGCCCTGCCGGCGGAGTACCTGCGGGTCGAGAGCCCCTCGGCCGAGGTCCAGGGCCACGCGCCCTCGGAGCGCAAGTGGCTGCCGGGGAAGCGCGACGTCGAGATCCTGGGGGTGGCCCCGGTCGGCAACTACGCCGTCAAGCTCACCTTCGACGACATGCACGATACCGGGATCTACGCCTTCGATTTCCTGCGCCGCCTCGGCGAGGAGCAGGCGACGCGGTTCGCCCGCTACGAGGAGGAACTGGCCGCGCAAGGTTTGAGCCGGGAGCCGGCGAAGCGGCGGTGACGCATATCGGATCTGTTTACAATCCAGATTTTACCAGTCGAGCGCGTCCCCCTCTCCCGTGTGGGAGAGGGGTTAGGGGTGAGGGTGGCGCGCTTCCGTGTAATCCTGAGAGCGTCGTGCTGGCAGCTCAACGTCCAGTGCTTGATCCTGAAACGTGTCACCCTCACCCCTACCCCTCTCCCACACGGGAGAGGGGATCCCGCGCTTCACATTTCTTCGGTGAGACTGTGTAGATCTGCATCAGCCCTCCGCCACGCGCACGGGCCGCGACGCCGCCGAGACGACGAGCGCCGCGACCGCGACGGCCAGCGGCGCGAACGACACCCACAAAACCACGTCCCAGCCGTAGCGCGCCAGCAGCCCGCCGGAGGAGAACGACCCGACCGCCATCGTGCCGAACACCACGAAGTCGTTGAGCGACTGCACCCGGGTCCGCTCCTCCGGCCGGTGGCACTCGAGCACCATCGCGGAGGCGCCGACGAAGCCGAAGTTCCAGCCGAGGCCGAGCAGGACCAGGAAGGCCCAGAAATGGGCGAGGTCCAGCCCCGACAGCCCGACGAAGGCCGCCACCGCGGTGAGCGACAACCCCGCCGCGACGACGCGCGAGGCGCCGAACCGCGCGATCAGCCGCCCGGTGAAGAAGCTCGGGGCGTACATGGCGATCACGTGCCATTGCAGGCCGAGATTGGCGTCGTCCTGCGTGAAGCCGCACAGGTGCATCGCCAGCGGCGCGGCGGTCATCAGGAAGTTCATCAGGAGGTAGGACACCACCCCGCACAGGACCGCGGTGACGAAGCGGGGCTGGCGGGCGATCTCGCCGAGCGGGCGCCCGCCGGAGAGGTCGGCTGGCGTCGGCCCCGGCAGCCGGACGCCCATGAGCACGAAAGCCGACAGGAGCGCCACCGCTGCTTGCGCCAGGAACGTGGCGGCGAAGGCGTGGGCCGGCCACAGCGACATGGTGTGGCTGACGAGCTGCGGCCCGATGATTCCGGCGAAGACCCCGCCGGCCATGACGGCAGACAGCGCCCGCGGCCGCCGCGCCGGCGCGACGCAATCGGCGGCGGCGAAGCGGAACGACAGCACCACGGCGGCGTAGGCGCCGCCGAAGAAGGTCGCGACGCAGAACAGCCAGAACGAGGACAGGACGACCGCGAGCGCCGCGATGAGCCCGACGAGGACGCCGCTCCCGGTGCCGGCCAGGAACGCCGTGCGGCGGCCATAGGCCCGGGCGATGCGCCCGGCCGGCAGGGTGCAGGCCGCCATGCCGACGACGAAGATCGAGATCGGCAGGGTGGCCAGCGCCGGGCTCGGCGCCAGCTGGCTGCCGATCACCGCGCCGGTGGCGTAGACCACGACCGAGTTGGCGCCGGCGAGCGCCTGGGCCAGAGCGAGGCGCAGCACGTTGCCGGTGCCGGTCCCGGCGCGGACGGGGGTTCCGGGCAGGGAAGCCTCGGGCGAGGACTCTTCAGGAAGGGCGGCGGCGGGGTTCGACATCTCTCGTCTCGTCAGGGTGTCGTCGTCAGACGGTGAGCTGGGCCTGCCAGCGCGCGTCGCGCGGCGAGGGGCGGCGGTGGAGGCGCCGGTCGAGGAGGGTGCGGGCCTTCGCGGTCTCGCCGGCGCGCATCAGGGCGACGAGGAGCGTGTCCTCGATCACCTCGCGCTGGGCGCCGCTGCCGCCGATGCGCACGACCTCGGCCGCGACCGGTTCGAGGATCCGCGCGCAAGCACCGTAATCCTCCTCCGCGAAGGCGAGGGCCGCGCGGCAGATCGCCGGCACCACCGGTCCCGCCGCCAGCGTCCCCGCCTCGACGAGGCCGGTGAGCGCGTCGATGCGCGTCTCCGCCGCCGCGCGGTCGCCGGTCGCGGCGGCGAGCAGGCCCATATGCGCGTCGGCGAAGCCGAAGCCCGCCTTGGCGAAGTACGGTGCGGCATAGGCCCGGACCTCGTCCCACAGGCCGGCCGGGACCCTGTGCCCGTAGGCGTCGAGCCGCCAGAGCAGCGAGACCGTGTCGGTGATCACGTTGAGCGACAGGCCCGCCGTCGCCCCGGGCCGGACGTGGTCCGCGTAGATCGCCAGCGCCCCGTCCGGATCGCCGCGCTCCAGAGCCGCGAGCGCCGCGTGCCAGGCGATGTGGCCGTGCAGGATGCCCGAGCGGTCGTAATCCGGCAGCCACCCGGCGATCAGCGCCTCGGCCTCGGTTCCGGCCCCGTCCTCGAACAGGGCGTGCGAGAGGGCGTGGGCGCCGTTGGCGTTCTCGCGCCGAAGGGCGAAACCCTGCTCGGCGAGCGCCCGCCCGCGGGCGACCGCGCCGTTCTCGGTCTGGGCCCAGCCGCGATAGGTCGTGAACCACCAATCGTCCGCGTCGTAGGCGTGGGCGTGTCGCTCGCAGAGATCGACCCGGGCCTGGTCGTGGTCGGGCCGGCCGGAGAAGGCCAGGAGCCCGAAGGCGCCGAGGGGCAGCGACAGGATCAGGGCGTCCCGCGGCCAGGATTCGGCGTGGGCCAGCGCCCGTGCCAGAGCCTGCTCCGACTGGCCGTCGATCGCGAGCGACAGGACCGCGACGTGGCTGCGCTCCCGCTCGGTCCCGCGCCGCGCCACGCAGTCCGCGGCCGTGGTGATGCTGGCCCGCGCCGCGCGCGATTCGGTGCGCATCGCGTGCAGGCGGGCCCGGGCGGCGTGCGCCAGGGCGAAGCCGGGATCCTCCGCGATCGCAGCGTCGAGAGCGTCCGCGGCGCCCGGCCAGGCGGCGAGCAGGAGGTCGATCCCGGCGCGGTAGCGCTCGGCGGCGCGGTCGGAGCGGGTCGAGAGGGGCAGGCCGCGGCGGTCCTGGTGGCCCATGATGGTGTTCTTCTCTGGCGAAGCCCTGTGGCAGCAGAATTCTTCTCCTGCATAGCGGAGCGCCGGCTGTCCGTATTTCGACGGGGCGCCACTCCGTGTAGATTGGCCGCCAATCTGGAGTTCCGCATGCGGTGGGAGACGATCGAGACGCCGCCCGGGGCGGGATCGCCGAAGCCGCTGACGGTGCGGGCGCAAGCCATCCCGCCGCGCCACTCCTTCCCCGAGCACGCCCACCCCTGGCACCAGGTCGTCTACGCCATCTCGGGGGTGCTGACGGTGTCGGTGGCCGGGCGCTCCTTCGTGATCTCGCCGGAGCAGGCGGTGTGGCTGCCGACCGGGCACCGCCACCGGGTCGGATCCTTGCTCGGCGCCGAGTTCCGCAGCCTGTGGATCGCCGACGCGGCGGGGCGCGGGCTGCCCGGGGACCCGACGGTGTTCGGCGTCTCGGCCCTGCTCCAGGCGCTCATCGTCGAGGCCGCCGCCATCGACGGACAGGACGATGCCGACGGCTATGCGGGCCGGGTCGCCGGCCTGATCCTCGACCAGCTCCGCCGCGCCGCGCCGCTCCCCGGAGCGCTGCCCTGGCCGCGCGGCGGCCCGCTGACCGAGTTGTGCGAGGCGCTCTACGCCGAGCCGGCCGATGCGCGGGGCCCGGAGGAGTGGGGCCGGGCGCTCGGCCTGTCGGGGCGCACGCTGGCCCGCCGCTTCGAGGCCGAACTCGGCATGAGCCTGCGCTCCTGGCGCCGGCGCCTGCGGCTGTTCAAGGCGATCGAGCTGATGGGCGGCGGGCTCGACGTGACCCGCACCGCGCTAGCGCTGGGCTACGGCTCGACCTCGGCCTTCGTCTACGCGTTCCGGAGCGACATGGGCTGCGCGCCGCAGGCCTACATGCGCGGGCGGTCGGCGGGGGTGGGGGTGTGAGCGAGTGGTAATGTGCTGGGAGAGTTCGTGCCTGCCCCTTCTCCCGCATGGGAGGGGATCTTGCGGCATATCTGCAATATCAAAGCCTGTTCGGGTGATCCTGACAGTATCGACACCCTCCTCGTCATTCCGGGGCCGCGAATGCGGAGCCCGGAATCCAGACACTCAGGTCGTACAGGACGAGGCGGCAGGGTGTCCGTTCTTTCCTGAACCATCCGCGGTTCTGGATTCCGGGCTCCGCTACGCGGCCCCGGAATGACGCGAAGGGTGTCAATTTTGTGGGGGACGACCGAATATGCACTCAGGCAAATCAACATGAAAAAGGCCGGCACAAGGCCGGCCTCTTCACCCATCAAGATGATGCCACGCTACGTCAGCGCTGCACGATCACCTTCGTACCCACCTTGGCGTGGGTATACAGGTCCATCACGTCGTCGTTGGTCATCCGGATGCAGCCGGAGGAGACGGCGGTGCCGATGGTCTCGGGCTCGTTCGAGCCGTGGATGCGGTAGAGCGAGCCGCCGAGATACATCGCGCGGGCGCCGAGCGGGTTCTCCGGGCCGCCCTTCATGTAGCGCGGCAGGTCGGGCCGGCGGCGGATCATCTGGGCCGGCGGGCGCCAATCGGGCCACTCGCGCTTCATCGAGATGGTCTGCACGCCGCCCCAGGTGAAGCCCGGGCGGCCGACGCCGACGCCGTAGCGCAGGGCCTGGCCGTTGCCGAGCACGTAGTAGAGCCGGCGCTCGCTGGTCGAGACCACGATGGTGCCGGCGCCGTAGGGACCCGAATAGGCCACCGTCTCGCGCGGGATCGGGCTCAGCTTCGGCACCGAAGCGTCGAGGGGATCGACGGACGCCGCGGCCGCGGCGGGGGACCGCACCGTCACGGTGAGCGGCTGGTCGAGGGGCTGGCGGGTGAGCGGGTCGATCTCGTAGGCGGCGGCGGGCGCCGCCCAGGCGGTGACGGCGCAGACCAGCCCGGCCAGGGCGGGGACGAAGCGGCGCATGGAAGCCTCTTGGCAAGGACGAACTTGAATGGGGACGGGCGAATCGTGACGGTGCGAACGCAACCAGCACCGTACGGCTCACCAATGGCCAAGCCGTAAACGCCCACGTCCCAAAGCCAAGCTTAAATCCGGCGCAGCTTCGCGGTTGCGAAAGCGGCGTTGTTCCCGCGCCACACCGTGGCGGCGCGGGCACGTTTCCACATCGTTACTGCAGGGCCGCGAGGGTGCGGCGTGCCCGCTCGGTGATGGCGGAAAAGTTGCCGGCGCGGATCTCGGCCTCCGGCGCCAGCCACGAGCCGCCCACCGCCGCGACGTTCGGCAGGGCGAGCCAGGCCTTGGCGTCGGCTTCGCCGATGCCGCCGGTCGGGCAGAAGCGGGCCTGCGGGAACGGCCCGCCCAGCGCCTTCAGCGCCGCCATGCCGCCCGCCGGCACGGCGGGGAAGAATTTTGCCACCGTGAAGCCGGCGGCCAGCACCTGCATCAGGTCGGAGGGCGTGGCGATGCCGGGCATGAACACCATGTCGCTGGCCGCGGCCGCCCGCAGCAGTTCCGGCGTCGCCCCGGGGCTGAGCGCGAAGCGGGCGCCCAGCGCGTGGGCGGTCTCGAGGTCGGCCGGAGTGAGCACCGTGCCGAGACCCACCACCGCCTCGGGCACCTCGGCCATGATCGCCTTGGCGGCGTCGCGGGCCACCGGCGTGCGCAGGGTGATCTCCAGGGTGGTGATGCCGCCCGCCACCAGGGCCCGGGCGAGCGGCACCGCGTGGGCGAGCTCCGGCACGGTGATGACGGGGATCACCGGGGAGGCGGCGAGCAGCGCGTCGAGGCGCTGGGCGCGGGTCTGGGTCTCGGTCATTACGGGCGTTCCTGTGCGATTGTGAGCGGCAGGTCGGGCATCGCCGTCCGGGGGATCACGGCGCCGCGATGGCCGATCACGGTGCCGGCGAGGCGGTGGCCGTGAGAGGCGGCCTCGGCGGGCGGCCTCCCGGCGAGGCGGGCCGCCATGTAGGCCGCCGCGAAGCTGTCGCCCGCCGCGGTGGTGTCGACGACCGACGCCACGGGCGGGGCCGGCACGGTGACGTCCTCGGTTCCGGCGAGCACCCGCACGCTCGGCGGCGAGCCGCCGCCCTTCAGCACGATCTCGCAGCGGCCGTGGTGGCGCAGCACCTCCTCCTCGCCGTCGCGCCCGTACAGCCATTCGAGGTCTTCGCCGGAGGCGAAGATCAGGTCGGCCGCCGCCATCGCGTCGCGGAAGGCGCCTTGCGCCTTCGCCTTGTCGGGCCAGCCGCGGGGCCGGTAGTTGGTGTCGAAGGCGACACGCCCGCCCCGGGCCTGGACCGCCCGGCAGGTCTCGGCGAGCGCCGCCCGCCCGGCCTCGCCGTAGAGCGACAGGCTGATGCCCGACGCGTAGACGAGGTCGTAGCCCGCCAGCGCCTCCCGCGTCTCCGCGGCGCCGGGGCCGGAGAAGAGGTCGCGGGCGGCGGCGCTGTCGCGCCAGTAATGGAAGCTGCGCTCGCCGGAGGCGTCGGTGCGGATGATGTAGAGCCCCGGCATCCGCCCGGGCAGGCGCCGCACCTGACCGGTGCCGACCCCTTCGGCGGCCCAGGCCGCCAGCATCTCCTCGCTCCACGGATCGTCGCCGAGCGCCGTCACGTAGTCGACCGCGACGCCGAGCCGGGCGAGATAGAGCGCGGTGTTCAGCGTATCGCCGCCGTAGCCGCGCGAGAGGCTGCCGTCGGGCCGCTCCGACAGCTCCATCATGCACTCGCCGATGCAGGCGACCCTCGTCGTCATCGTGTTCGTTCCTCTCCCCGCCGTGCCGGCGGATCGACGCGTCGCCTCGGGCCCAAGCCCTCGAACCCAAGCTCTTATGACCAAGATCTCTTCGACCAAGACGTTGCCGAGGCCGGCTTTCTTCCCTCCCCACAAGGGGGAGGAGAGGGGCCGTGTCAACGGCTGCGCGCCCCGGCCGCCCCGACGCGATTTTCCCTGAGTTAACTCTTGAACGCTACGGAGATGACGCTAGAAGCGTTGACCCAACGTCGCCTGCGGGCGATCAGGGCGACGAGCCCGCGGCGGTCTGAGCCCGCCGCGGACGATCGTCCGACGCTCCCCGTGCCGGCCTGGCCGGAACCTGGGGCGTGGGGAACGGTTCGACACCACAAGGCAGCCGCCGATCACGCCAGACATCCGGGATCGCCAGACCCCCCTCGTCTTCGGAGTTCGCTCGTCATGCCCGTCTATCGCCTGCTCTCCGCCTCCCGCGACCGACGCGAGGCCCTCCCGCTCCACCACCTGTCGATCGAGGCGCCGACGGTGCGCCACGCCGCCGCCCGGGTGCTCGGACGGGCCGACGAGGTCTTCGGCGACCGGACCGGCGAGGCCTGGCTCGCCACCGAGGACGGCGCCCGGGTCTGGAGCGTGAGCCTCGATGCCGAGGAGAGCGAGGCCCCCGCCCCCGGCCTGGTTCCGGCCTGACACCCACCTTCTGCACCTTGCCGCGCCTTGCTGGCGCCGCAAGCGCCGCGCATCGGGACGGCCCCGAGGCCCGTTCCGAGAGTCCCGCTTCGATGAGAGCCCTGCTTCCGGGCGCCGTGATCGGCGTCGCTCTGGTGGCCAATCCGGCCGCCGCCGACTGGCGCTACTGCCTCGCCCGCGGGCCGGCCGACACCGTCTACCTGTCGACCCCGTTCTCGACTGTCGCGGCGATGCCGGCCCTCGACGCCGCCTTAGGGCGCATGCTCGACCGGACCAAGCGCTCCCACGATCCTGTCCAGTGCCCCCGGGCCGACGATGCCGCGGCCTTGCGGGCGATGCGGCACACCGCCTTGCGCTACAACCGCGAGGACGGAAAGACCGTGGTCGAGCTCGACTGGGCGCCTGACCGCGACGCCGCCGCCAAGCAGTAGATCCCGAGCAACAGGTCCCCGAGGAGGCGGAACCCTCCCTCGCACGCATGGCGGATCCGCGCCGTCCGCGCTTCAGCTCCGATCGTTAGTATCCTATCTATAAGGCCGATCAAGGATCGGTCCGCACGACGCGGCCCGACTGGCGGCGATGCGACGCGACCTCCTGCAATCCCTCACCCTGACCCTGCTCCAGGCCGGGCGCGTCTGGCGCCGGGCCGCCGACGAGGTCGTGACCGCCTACGGCCTGACCGAGGCGACGGCTTTGCCGCTGCTGCTGATCGGGCGGCTCGGCGGCGACCTGCGCCAGACGACCCTGGCCGACGCGCTCGGCGTCGAGGGGCCGAGCCTGGTGCGTCTCCTCGACCAGCTCTGCGAGGCCGGCCTCGTCACCCGCCGGGAGGACCCGACCGACCGCCGCGCCAAGGTGCTGCACCTGACGGCGGAGGGCCGGGCCCGCGCGACCGCGATCGAGGCGCGGTTCGACACCTTGCGCGAGGCGGTTTTCACCGATGTCGGCGACGACGACCTGCGGGCGGCCCTGAAAGTGATGCACGCGCTCCAGGCCGGGGGCCCGAAGGGTGCGAGCAAGGGCGGTGCGAGCCTGACCTGCGGGCCCGACGAAGCGCCGGTGCCCCGCCCGGCCGCCGGAGGACGCGCCTGATGCTGCCCGGCTGGCGCCAATGGCTGTTCGCCCTCAAGATCAGCGGGGCGGCTTTGCTCGCCCTCGGCATCGCGCTCTGGGTCGACCTGCCGCGGCCCTACTGGGCGATGGCGACCGTCTACATCACCATGCAGCCGCTCGCAGGCGCCACCCGCTCGAAGGCCTTGTACCGGGTGGTCGGCACGCTGATCGGCGTCGCGATGGCGGTCGTCCTGGTGCCGCCGCTGGTCAACGCCCCGGAGGTGCTGACGCTCGCCCTGGCGCTGTGGACCGCCGGATGCCTCTACCTCTCTCTCCTCGACCGCTCGCCGCGGGCCTACCTGTTCATGCTCGCCGGCTACACCGCGGCGCTGATCGGCTTTCCGGCGGTGACGAGCCCTGAGACCATCTTCGACACCGCGGTGTCGCGGGCGGAGGAGATCACCCTCGGCATCCTCTGCGCCTCGCTGGTCGCGAGCCTCGTCTTTCCCGAGCCCGTCGGCCCGGTCCTCGCCGCCCGGGTCGGCGCCTGGCTCAAGGAGGCCGGGCGCTGGACCGGCGACGTGCTCTCGCGGGCCGGCGAGGAACCCGCGACCCGGGCGCGGCGCCTGCGCCTCGCGGCGGAGGCGGCGGAGATCGACGCGCTCTCGACGCACCTCGCCTACGACACCTCGGCCCAGAGCCGGGCGGTGCCGCTGGTGCAGCTCCTGCGCGGCCGGATGCTGATGCTGCTGCCGGTCCTCTCCTCCCTCGCCGACCGGATCGCGGCCCTGAACGATCTCTCGGGCCTCACGCCCGATTTGCGCCGGCTCCTCGCCGACGTCGAGGCGTGGTCGGCGGCCGGCGCTCCCGCCGTCGAGGCCGACGCGCTCCTCGCCCGCATTGAGGCCGCCGACCGTCCGCTCCCCTCGCCCGCGTCCTCTCACGGATCTTGTCACGGATCTTGGTCCGCCCTGGTGCGGGCGAGCCTGATCGACCGCCTGCGCGAATTGGTGGCCATCGGCCGGGACTGCCGGGCGCTGCAGGACGGGATCGGGCGCGGCGACGGCGCCTTGCGCGAGCCGCTGGCCTATGCGGGCGAGTTCGGCGGCCGCGCGCCGCGCCACCGCGACCACGGTATGGCTTTGCGCTCCGCCCTCGGCGTGTTCCTCGGCATCGTCGCCTCCGTGACGGTGTGGATCGCCACCGCCTGGCCCGACGGCGCCACCGCGGCGATGATGGGCGCGGTGCTGTGCTGCCTGTTCGCGACCCAGGACGATCCGGCCCCGGCGATCCTGAGCTTCGCCACCTGGACCGGCATCGCCGCCGCCGCGATCGGCGTGCTCCTGTTCGGCGTGATGCCGCTGGTGCACGACTTCGTCAGCCTGGCGCTCGTGCTGGCCCCGCTGCTGATCCTGTGCGGCCTGCTGATGACGATCCCGAAGACGATGCCGGTGGGCCTGGCGCTCGGCGTCAACGGCAACGCCCTCCTGGCGATCCAGGACCGCTACACCTCGGAATTCGGCGGCTACGTCAATTCGGGCATCGCCCTCGTCGGCGGCATCTGGCTCGCCGCGATCGTGACGCGGCTGGTGCGCTCGGTCGGCGCCGAGCACGGCGCCCGCCGGCTCGTCGCGGCGAGCCGGGCCGATCTCGCCCGGGCGGCGCGCCGGCGCGGGCACGGCGACCGCGCCGCCTTCGCCCACCTGATGCTCGACCGCCTCGGCCTCCTCGTGCCGCGGCTGGCCGCCGCCGGGCCCGACAGCGACCTGTCCCGGATCGACACCCTGGCGGCGCTCCGGGTCGGCATGAACCTCGTCTCGCTGCGGCGCGCCCGCCACGGCCTTCCGTCCGGGGCGGTCGCCCCCCTCGATGACGCCCTCGACGGGGTGGCGGCCCATTACGAGGGGCCGCGCGGCCCGGCGTCGGACGACCTGCTCCGCCGCATCGACGCAGGCCTCGCGGGCGTCGGGGAGGCCGAGGGCCCCGGCCGGCGCGACGCGCTGCTGGGCCTCGTCGGCCTGCGCCGCGCCCTGTTCCCCGAGGCGCCGCCGCCCGGCGCCGTCCTGCGCGCGAGGGAGGCCGCCTGATGACCGACATCGACCTCTACGGCGTCTTCGTGCCGGCCCTGCTGGTCTGGGCCCTCGTCGCCGTCCTGGTCAGCCTCGGCTTACGCCGGCTGATCGGTGCGCTAGGGCTCTACCGGCTGGTCTGGCACCGGCCGCTCTTCGACCTCTGCCTCACCCTCGTGTGCCTCGGCGTCGTCGTGTCGCTCGCCGGCCGCCTGACCTGAAGATTCTTGAAGCCATGACCCGCGCGCTCGCCTTCCTCGGCCGCTTCGCCGTCACCGCCGCCATGCTGGCGCTCGCCCTCGTCGTCGGGACGGCGCTCTGGGACTACTACCTCGAGGCTCCCTGGACCCGCGACGGGCGGGTGCGGGCGGAGGTGGTCGGCGTCGCCCCCGACGTCTCGGGGCTGGTCCGCGACGTCGAGGTGCGGGACAACCAGCGGGTCAAGCGCGGCGACGTGCTGTTCCGCATCGACCCCGACCGCTTCGCCATGGCCTTGCGGCAGGCCGAGGCCGTGGTGGCCGGCCGCAAGGCGAACCTGGTCCAGGCCGAGGCGGATCTCGCCCGCTACCGCCAGCTCAGCGACAACGTCGTGTCGCAGCAGAAGCTGGAGGCGACGCTCGCCGCCGAGCAGAGCGCCCGGGCCGCCTACGACCAGGCCGTGGCCGACCGCGACCTCGCGAAGCTCAACCTCGACCGCTCCGAGGTCCGCGCCTCGGTCAACGGACGGATCAGCAACCTCGAACTGCGCCCCGGCGCCTATGTGGGGGTCGGCAAGGCGGTGATGGCGCTTGTCGACGGCGACACCTTGCACGTCCAGGGCTATTTCGAGGAGACGAAGCTCGACCGCATCCATCCCGGCGACCCGGTCACCGTGCGGCTGATGGGCGAGGATCGCGACGTCACCGGCACGGTCGAGAGCGTCGCCGCCGGCATCGAGGACCGGGAGCGCAGCGCCGGCTCGTCGCTGCTCGCCAACGTCAACCCGACCTTCGCCTGGGTGCGCCTCGCCCAGCGCGTGCCGGTGCGGATCGCCCTCGATTCCACCGTCGACCGCGACCGCCTCACCGTCGGACGCACCGCCACCGTCGTGGTGCATCCACGCGGCGAGCGGCCGGAGGTCCGGCCGTTCGAGGGGTTGCGCCATCTCGGCCTGCGCGACGGCTGGGAGGCGCTGAAGGCCACGCTGCCGGCGCGCCGGAGCTGACGCCGCGCGGCCTGAGATCCGCCCGCACACTCGCCTCGGCCGGCCGGGACCGGGATCTCGCGCCGGTCGTCCGGCGCCGGTGGAGGCGATTATCCCTTTCGGCGCCGGTTTCGGTCGCGAAAGGGATAACGGTTGTGTTTTCAATGGTCTGATCCGCGTTCCGAACGATCCCGTCGGAAATCGTCTCATACGATTTCCGACTGATTGCTTCGCAACGCGGAAATCGGCTTCGCTCAGGCGCCGCGCTGGCGGTGTGATACGGTTCCCGGAAGGAATCTTCCGGGAACCGTATCACACCGCCAGCGCGAGACAGGCCAGCCCCGCCGCCAGCCCCCACAGCAGCCCGCAGGCGCGCCGGTACAGCGCGAGCGCCCGCCGGATGTCGGCGGCCGTGGCTTCCGCCCGTCCCGATCCCATCCAGGCATCCTCGACCCGCGTGGTGCCGTAGACCCGGGGACCCGCGAGGCGGAGGCCGAGCGCGCCGGCCATCGCGGCCTCGGGGAAGCCGGCATTGGGCGAGCGGTGGCGGCCGGCATCGCGCCGGACCGCCGCGAGCGCCTCCCGGGCGCTGGCCCCAGGGGTGAGGGCGGCGGCGGCGACGACGAGCCCGGCGGTGAGGCGCGAGGCCGGCAGGTTGACGAGGTCGTCGAGGCGGGCGGCGGCCCAGCCGAAGGCCTCGTGGCGGGGCGTGCGGTGGCCGATCATGCTGTCGGCGGTGTTGATCGCCTTGTAGAGCGCCCCCCCGGGCAGGCCGCCGGCGCCGAGCCAGAATGCGGGCGCCACGATGCCGTCGGAAAAGTTCTCGGCCAGGCTCTCGATCGCGGCGCGGCAGAGCGCGGCCTCGTCGAGGGTCTCGGGGTTGCGCCCGACGATCATCGCCACCGCTCGCCGCCCGCCGGAGAGGCCGTCCGCTTCCAGGTCCCGCGCCACCCGGGCGACGTGGTCGTGCAGGCTGCGCTGGGCCGGCAGGCTCGCGGCGAAGAAGGCGCAGAGGACGATTCCGGGCAGGAGCCCGAGCGCCCCGCAGGCGAGCGCGAGGCCGGACGCCGCGACGCCGGTCGCCGCGAGGACGAGGAGGAGCGCCAGCACTCCGGCGGCGCGCCGGCGCCCCTCGGAATCGCCCTCGCGGTTGAGGCGGCGGTCGAGGGCGGCGATCAGGGCGCCGATCCAGGTGACAGGGTGGCCGGCCAGCCTGTAGAGGCGGTCCGGATAGCCGAGCACGGCCTCGACCGCGAGGGCGAGGACGAGCACCGGGAGGCTGTCGGGCGGGTGCAGCAGGGCGGTCATGGCGAGCGAAGGCGAGGAAGGGGCGATCCGGCACGGGGGCGACCTCGGCGAGGCCCGCCGGCTCTTCCCGCAGGCCCCCGAGCCCTGGATCGACCTGTCGACGGGGATCAATCCGATCCCCTATCCGTGGCCGGCCCTGGAGGCCAGCGCCTTCACGCGGCTGCCGGCGCGGGCCGACCTCGCCGCCCTCGAGGAGGCCGCGGCGCAGGCCTACGGCGCGGATCCGGCCCACGTCGCCGCCGCCCCCGGCACGCAGGCCCTGATCGACCTGATCCCGCGGCTGCGGCCGCCCGGCCGCGTCGCGGTCCTCGGCCCGACCTATGCCGAGCACGCCGCGTCCTGGGCCCGGGCCGGGCACGCGGTCGCGACGGTGCCGGACCTCGATCTGGAGGCCGACGTGGTCGTGGCGGTCAGCCCGAACAACCCGGACGGGCGGGTGATCCCGGCCCGCGCCCTCGCGGCGGCCTCCGCCCGGCTCGCGGAACGCGGCGGCTGGCTCGTGGTCGACGAGGCCTTCGCGGATCTCGAACCGATCGAGAGCCTGTGCGGGGCGCCGCCGCCCGGCTGCCTGGTGCTGCGCTCCTTCGGCAAGACCTACGGCCTCGCCGGCCTGCGCCTCGGCTTCGCGGTGGCGGCAGAGCCCCTGATCGGACGGGTGCGCCGCGGGATCGGCCCCTGGGCGGTGTCGGGGCCGGCGATCGCGGTCGGCCGCCGCGCGCTCGCGGACGCCGCCTGGCGGCGGGAGGCGGCGTCCGCGCGGGCCCGCGACGCGGCCCGGCTCGACGCGCTGCTCGCGCAAGCCGGCGGCCGGATCGTCGGCGGCACGCGCCTGTTCCGCACCGCCGACTTCACCGATTCCGCGCGCCTGTTCGCGCGGCTCGGCTGCGCCGGGATCTTCGTGCGCCGGTTCGAGGCGGCGCCGGCGCGGCTGCGCTTCGGCCTGCCGCCCGACGAGCCGGCCTGGGCCCGCCTCGAAGCCGCCCTGCGGGCGCGGTGAGGCGCCATTAAAAAGGCCGAAAACCGCAGCATCCGGTGAGCCTGGCCGTCGGGGTCGCGAAGGCGGCCGGGCGCCGCACGAGGAATCAGGCAGTATGGACGCGGACGAGGTCAAACGGCGCGACAGGCTCGGCAGCATGATCGCGTTCGCGCGGCGCACCGTGCCCGACCTGCGCCGCAACGCCGAGACGGTCGAGCCGATCTCCCCCCAGGGGCCCCGGGGCCGGCTGCCGGCGCTCCTCAACCCGCTGCGCTGGACCCGCGTCCCGCTCCTGCCCGCCGCCGGCACCCAGAACCGGGTCCTGGCCCGGCTGATCCGCAACATCGTCATCTTCGTGCTGCTGCCGACGGCGGTGATCGGGATCTACCTGTTCGCCTTCGCCGCCGACCAGTACGTGGTCGAGACCCGCTTCGCCGTCCGCGGCGAGGTCGAGCCGATGGGCAACGTCGCGCTCGGCGAGTTCTCCTCGCTGATCCAGAAGAACAACAGCCAGGACAGCTACATCATCCAGGAATACATCCAGAGCCAGCCGATGCTCGAGAGCGCCCAGAAGGAGCTCGACGTCGTCAGGATGTTCACCCGCGACGAGGCCGATTTCTGGGCGCGCTATTCCGGCGACAAGCCGATCGAGGAACTGCTCAAGTACTGGCGCAAGCACGTCCAGGTCCACATCGATCTGGTCTCTGGCGTGACGACCCTCACGGTGCAGGCCTTCACGCCCGACGACGCCATGGCGATCAGCCGCCACGTCATGGCCCGCGCCGAGGCGCTGATCAACGTGATCTCGTCCCGCGCGCAGCAGGACATGCTCCGGCACAGCAAGGACGACCTGGCGGCGAGCGAGGAGCGGATGCGCAAGGCCCACCTCGCGTTGCGCGAGTTCCGCAACCGCTGGGGCATCATCGATCCGGCGAAGTCGGCCGAGGCGACGATGACCACCCTGCTCACCCTGCGCAAGGACAAGATCAAGTCGGAGAACGACCTGCAGGTGCTGCGCGGCTCCGGCCTCGACGAGAAGTCGCGCTCGATCCAGACCATCGTGGCGAGCCTCAACGCCACCAACCAGCAGATCAAGCAGCTCGAGGATTCGCTGACCAGCGACGGGGTGGCGGTCGGCGGCCGGTCCGTCTCGGAGGCGATCCTGGAATACGAGGGGCTGATGGTCGAGCGCACCATCGCCGAGAAGCTGAACGACTCCGCCACCCAGATGCTCGAGCGGGCCCGGGTGGCGGCGAACCGCCAGCACGTCTACCTCGCGGTCTTCGTGCCGCCGAGCCGGCCCGAGCTCTCCACCGTGCCGATGCGCGGGCACAGCCTGTTCGTCGCCTTCTTCGCCTTCCTGGTGATCTGGGGCTGCAGCAGCCTGCTCATCGCCGGCGTGAAGGACCACAACCTGTAAGGCGGACCCCGCCCGGGACTTCGGTTCCGGCGCGGGCCGTGCGATGAGGCGGGCCGGAGCGCCGTCACGGAAGCGCCCGCGCCGCGTCAGGACGAGCAGTACACCGATGTCCGATTTCACCGACCTGGTCGCCCGGGCCGTCTCCCCGGCGATGAGCCGCGAGGAGCGCGAGGGGGTCTACCAGGTGGTCAAGCAGGCCATGCGCCGGCTCCAGGAGCGCGAGAACCTGCAGCCCGAGGATCCCCGCGCCCGGCTTCAGGAGCATCTCGTCGAGGAGACCATCCGCGACGTCGAGGCGCTGGTCACCCGCTACCTCGCCCGTCAGACCATCCTGGAGGCCGAGCGCGCCAACGCGGCGGCCAACGCCGCCGCCGCGGCGGCCGATCCGTAGCAGGTCACGTCGCTCACGCCTCCTCGGTCAGGCGCTTGAGCGAGGTCTGGAGCGCGTCGCCGCCGAGCAGCAGCGCCCGCGACAGGTCCGCCAGGGTGATCCAGCCGGTCACGCGCCCGCCCGCATCCCGCACCGGCAGGCGCCGGACGTGATGGGCGGCCATCAGGTCGAGGGCGGTGCGCAGAGGATCGGTCTCGGCACAGGACACGACCGGGCGCGACAGCACCTCGCCGATCCGCAGGGTAGCCGGATCGAGCCCCTTCGCGACCACCCGGTAGAGGATGTCCCGGTCGGTGATCACGCCGTCGAGGGCGTCCGCCGTGCCGACCGGCAGGGCGCCGACATCGAGCTCGCCCATCAGCACCGCGGCCTCCTGCACCGGCGCCTCGCCGGGGATGAATTCCACGTCCCTGCTCATCACGTCCGCGACCGTCGCGCTCATCGTGTCTCCTCGTCACCCCGGCATCCCGGCAACCCGCGGCGACGCCCGCGGCTCCGGATCGCGGCGCGATTCCCGCCGGTAAAATTGCACCAGTGAAATTTTGACGGCGGGACGGGAGCTTGGGCGAGGGCCGGCGCGTTCAGCCCACAGTCAGGCTTCTCGCCTCCGGGATCGTCGAACGCGCCCATGAACATGGAAATCACGTCCAAGCCCGCTCCGGAAGCCCCGGCGGCCTCGCCGCTCGCCCGGCGCACCTCGCCCGTCTCGCGCATCACCGAGGGCAAGCCCTTCCCGCTCGGCGCCAGCTGGGACGGCCTCGGCGTCAATTTCGCGCTCTTCTCCGCGCACGCCACCAAGGTCGAATTGTGCCTGTTCGACGAATCCGGCGAGACCGAGATCGAGCGGATCGAGCTGCCCGAATACACCGACGAGGTCTGGCACGGCTACCTGCCCGATGCCCGCCCCGGCACGATCTACGGCTACCGGGTCCACGGCCCCTACGAGCCGGAGGCCGGCCACCGCTTCAACCCGAACAAGCTGCTCCTCGACCCCTACGCCAAGGCGCTGGTCGGGTCCGTCACCTGGAACCCGGCGCTCTTCGGCTACGTGATGGAGAGCGGCGACGACACCACCTTCGACACCCGCGACAGCGCCCCCTTCACCCGCAAGTGCCGGGTGATCGATCCCGCCTTCACCTGGGGCCGCGACCAGAAGCCGAACGTGCCGTGGGACAAGACGGTCTTCTACGAGACCCACGTCAAGGGTTTCACCAAGCTGCACCCGGCGGTGCCCGAGCGCCTGCGCGGCACCTATGCGGGCCTCGGCACCCCTGAGGTGCTGGAATACATCCGCAGCCTCGGCGTCACCTCGGTCGAGCTCCTCCCGATCCACTCCTTCGTCAACGACAGCTACCTGCTCGAGAAGGACCTGGTGAACTACTGGGGGTACAACACCCTCTCGTTCTTCGCCCCCGCCCGCCGCTACGCCGCCGTGCCGGACTTCGCCTTCTCCGAGTTCAAGGAGATGGTGGCGCGCATGCACGGCGCCGGCCTCGAGGTGATCCTCGACGTGGTCTACAACCACACCGCCGAGGGCAACGAGAAGGGGCCGACCCTGTCGTTCAAGGGCATCGACAACGCCTCGTACTACCGGCTGCTGCCGGACCAGAAGCGCTACTACATCAACGACACCGGCACCGGGAATACCGTCAACCTCTCGCATCCGCGGGTGCTGCAGATGGTAACGGACAGCCTTCGCTACTGGGCGACCGAGATGCGGGTCGACGGCTTCCGCTTCGACCTCGCGACGATCCTCGGCCGCGAGCCCTACGGCTTCGACGAGGGCGGCGGCTTCCTCGATTCCTGCCGCCAGGATCCGGTCCTGTCCTCGGTCAAGCTGATCGCCGAGCCGTGGGATTGCGGGCCCGGCGGCTATCAGGTCGGCGGCTTCCCGCCCGGCTGGGCCGAGTGGAACGACCGCTTCCGGGACGAGGTCCGCGGCTACTGGAAGGGCGACGAGGGCCTCTTGCCGGCCCTCGCCTCGCGCCTCACCGGCTCGGCCGACAAGTTCAACAAGCGCGGCCGGCGCCCCTGGGCCTCGGTGAACTTCATCACCGCGCATGACGGCTTCACCCTCGCCGACACCGTCTCGTACAACGAGAAGCACAATACGGCGAACGGGGAGGACAACCGGGACGGCCACTCTCACAACCTGTCCTACAATTACGGCGCCGAGGGACCGACCGACGATCCCGAGATCAAGGCGGTGCGCCTGCGCCAGATGCGCAACCTGCTGGCGACCCTGCTCCTGTCGCGCGGCACCCCGATGCTGCTCGCCGGCGACGAGTTCGCCCGCACCCAGCGCGGCAACAACAACGCCTATTGCCAGGACAACGAGATCTCCTGGATCGACTGGGAGGGGATCGGCGAGGACGAGCGGGACTTGGCCGAGTTCACCCAGCGCCTGCTGATCCTGCGCCGGTCCCTGCCGATGCTGAGCCGCGGGCGCTTCCTCACCGGCGCCTACGACGCCGAGCTCGGCGTCAAGGACGTGAGCTGGCTCACCCCGGCCGGGACCGAGATGACCCCGGAGAACTGGAACGACGGCGGCGCCCGCTCGCTCGCCGTGGTCCTCGACGGCCGGGCCCAGACGAGCGGCATCCACCGGCGCGGGGGCGAGGCGACCCTGATGCTGCTCTTCAACGCCTATCACGACGTGGTGGAGTTCACCCTGCCGGAGGTGGTGGGGGGCGACGCCTGGATGCGGGTGCTCGACACCAACCTGCCCGACACCCAGGACCTCGCCCGGTTCGGTATCGGCGACACCTACGCGGTCACCGGCCGCTCGATGCTGATGTTCGTGCTGCGGCCCACCGACGTGGACCACGCCAGCGAGACCTGGCGCTCCTACCAGCACGTGATCCAGGCCTTCGAGCGGGCGGAATCCGAGTGCGTCGCGTTCGGGTTGCCGCACGAGGGGTGACATCCGGGCGGGCCTGCCCACTTTGAGTTGGGCCCGGGAGACGGCGCCCGTCCCCTGCATCAGTGGGGACGGGCGTGTATGAGGGCCTGTCGAACAGGCGCGATGGCGAGCGGGCGGCCGGACCGGCCGCCGGCGCCGTCTTGCGCGAGCGTGGAGTGGGGGCGGTGGCGAAGATCCTTCTCGTCGAGGACCACGAGGAAATCTGGGATTTCCTCTCCCGGCGGCTCAAGCGGCGGGGCTACGAGGTGGTGCTCGCCCATGACGGCGAGGAGGGCGTGATGAAGGCCCGCACCAGCCGGCCCGACATCATCCTGCTCGACATGAACCTGCCGGTGCTCGACGGCTGGTCGGCGGCCCGTGCGCTGAAGTCCGACGCCGAGACCGCCCGGATCCCGATCATCGCGCTCACCGCCCACGCCATGTCGGG
The DNA here is from genome assembly GCF_900116815.1 of Methylobacterium sp. 174MFSha1.1. NCBI lineage: Bacteria > Pseudomonadati > Pseudomonadota > Alphaproteobacteria > Hyphomicrobiales > Methylobacteriaceae > Methylobacterium > Methylobacterium sp. 174MFSha1.1. The sequence goes on from NZ_FPCB01000022.1 coordinate 39,562, forward strand.
CGACCGCGAGAAGGTGATCCAGGCCGGCTGCGACGACTACCACCCGAAGCCCGTCGACTTCTCGAAGCTCCTGACCCAGATCGGCGCCGCCCTCGGCACGCCGTCCGCTCCCTGAAGGCCCGGCGCCGATCGGAAGACCGAACGTAGACCGGCGCCGCGGCGCCGGACGCCCTCGCGTCGACGCGAGGGCATGAAGGGTTAGAGAGGCCGATGATCGACGATCCCGTGACGGCGCGCCGCCTGCGCGACGCGATGCCGGTGTTCACGGCGCTGGCGACCTGCCTCCTGGTGCTGGCGATCGGCGCGATCCTGTCCCTCGGGCGCGACGTGCTGATGCCGATCACGCTCGCGGTGCTCCTCAGCTTCGTGCTGGCGCCGGCGGTGCGGGGCCTGCAGCGCCGGCGCCTGCCGCGCTCGCTCGCGGTGCTGGCCGTCGTGCTGGCGACCTTCGCGGGGATCGGGGGGCTCGGGCTCCTGATCGCCAACGAGGCGTCGCAACTCGCCTCCGACCTGCCGCGCTACACCGTGACGATGCGCGAGAAGATCGGCTCCTTACGCGCCCAGGCCGGCGGCGGCGCCACCCTGGAGCGGCTGTTCCAGGCGGTGCAGGACCTGAGCCAGGACCTGCAGCCGCCGGAGCCCGCGAAGCCCCGCGGTCCGGGCGACACCGAGAAGCCGATGCTGGTCGAGGTGCGCGAGCCGAAGGCCGGGCTGCTCTCGACCCTCGGCAGCGTGGTGGCGCCGGTGCTGCACCCGCTCGCCACGGTCGGGCTGATCCTGCTCTTCACCCTGTTCTTCCTCGCGCAGCGCGAGGACCTGCGCAACCGCGCCATTCGCCTGGCTGGCTCCGGCGACCTGCGCGCCACCACGGCGGCGATGGACGATGCGGTGGCGCGCCTCTCGCGCTTCTTCCTCGCCCAGGCCGGGCTCAACCTCGCCTTCGGGGTCGTGATCGCGATCGGCCTGTGGCTGATCGGCGTGCCGAGCCCGATCCTGTGGGGCGTGCTCGCGGCGATCCTGCGCTTCGTGCCCTATATCGGCGCGGTGATCGGCATGGCCTTCCCGCTGCTGCTGGCCGCGGCGGTCGATCCGGGCTGGTCGATGCTGATCGCCACGGTGGTGCTGTTCGCGGTCGTCGAGCCGATCGCCGGCCACGTGATCGAGCCCCTGCTCTACGGCCACTCGACCGGCCTGTCGCCGGTGGCGGTGATCCTGGCCGCGACGCTCTGGACCTTTCTGTGGGGGCCGGTCGGACTGGTCCTCGCAACCCCGATCACCGTCTGCCTCGTCGTGCTCGGCCGCCACGTCGAGCGCTTGGCCTTCCTCGACGTGATGCTGGGCGACCGGCCGGCCCTGGCCCCCTCCGAGATCTTCTACCAGCGCATGCTGGCGGGCGACCCCCTCGAGGCGATCGACAAGGCGCGCCAGGTGCTGAAGGAGCGGGCGCTCGCCACCTACTACGACGAGATCGCCCTCGGCGGCCTCCGGCTCGCCCAGAACGACCGGGCGAGCGGGGCGCTCGCCGCCGACCGCCAGCAGGCGGTGGGCCAGGCGATCGAGACCGTGGTGACGACGCTCGGCACTCTGCCGGTGCGCAAAGGTGCCTCGGCGGTGCGCAGCGCCGAGACCGAGGCGGCGGTGGCGGCGCTCGGGCCGGACCGGGCCTCGACCGCCATCGTGCGCCGCCCGGAGGATCTGGCCCCGGCTTGGCGCGGCCCCGCCCCGGTGCTGGTGGTGGCGGCCCGCGGGCCGTTCGACGCCGCCGCCGCCGGGATGCTGGCCCAGGTGCTCGGGCATCACGGCCTCAACGCCCGCACCACCAGCCAGGACGCCCTGAACAAGGGCGAGCGGCCGGACACCGCGGGCGTCGCCCTGGTCTGCCTGTCCTACATCGAGCCGATCAGCACCTCGCATATCCGCCTCGCCGCCCGCCTCGCCCGGCGGGCGATCCCCGGCGTGCGGGTGATGGTGGCGATCTGGCGCGAGCGCGACACGGGCGGCCGCGACCGCCTGCGCCGGGCGACCTCCGCCGACATCCTGGTCACCACGATCAGCGACGCCCTCGACGCCGCCCTGGCGCTCTCCGGCGCCGGCGAGGCCCGCGAGACGCGGCGCGAGGCGGCGTGAGAGGAAGGGGGACTTCGCCGTAACATCCGGCCCGGTCGGCGGGGTCCGCGGGGCCTCGTCTCCGATCGCGACCCCCGGCGGGAAGCATAGTTATGAATTTTCCGCCCTTGTAAGGGCATAGTCCGGCCGCCTTATGCCGTCGCGACGGTGTTGCAGCGGGGGTGACAAGTGCATCCGCGACCGGGACGTGGCAAAATCCTGTCACGGCGATCGTTTGCCGGATCGGGACCGCCACTCGCCTGCCGGTGGCCGCCGCGACGGCGATTGCAACCTTGCATGTCCTGGCTTATCCAAGTCCCGAAGCGACGCCCGGTCGCGGTTGCGCTGGTGGCTTCGACCGTTGTGCAGGGACGCCGGGTGTAGGATCCCCTAAGTCCAGTCGGGATCTCGAGCGGACGGGATTCGGTCAGCGGGCCACCGGAGCGACGATGAGTGTGAAGCGAACGCCGATCGAACTCGGGGCCCGGCCGACCGTGGCGGACGTGCCCACCGACGTCTCGGACCACCACAGCGACATCTTCTTCGCCGCCGTCGAGATGACGCGGATGCCGATGATCGTGACCGATCCGCGCCAGCCGGACAACCCGATCATCTTCGCCAACCAGGCCTTCCGGGCGATGACCGGCTACGCGCCCGAGGAGCTGGTCGGCCGCAACTGCCGCTTCCTGCAAGGTCCCGAGACCGACCGCGAGACGGTGTCGGAGGTCCGCCGCGCCATCGCCGAGCGGAAGGAGATCGCCACCGAGATCCTGAACTACCGCAAGAACGGCTCGACCTTCTGGAACGCGCTGTTCATCTCGCCGGTCTACGATCCGTCGGGCGAGCTGGTGTATTTCTTCGGCTCGCAGCTCGACGTGTCGCGCCGGCGCGACGCCGAGGAGGCCCTGCGCCAGGCCCAGAAGATGGAGGCGCTGGGCCAGCTCACCGGCGGCATCGCGCACGATTTCAACAACCTGCTCCAGGTGGTGGTCGGCTACGTCGACATCCTGCAATCGGGCCTCGAAGACCCGGCGGCGGATCCGCGCCGGATGACCCGGGCGGTCGACAACATCCGCAGCGCCGCCGAGCGCGCCACCACCCTGACCCAGCAGCTGCTCGCCTTCGCCCGCAAGCAGCGCCTCGACGGGCGGGCGGTGAACCTCAACAACCTCGTCGAGGGCATGCGCGACCTCGCCGGCCGCACCCTCGGCGACGGCATCGCCATCGAGGCGGAGCTGCCCGAGGGCCTGTGGAACGCCCGCCTCGACCCGACCCAGACCGAGGTGGCGCTGCTCAACATCCTGATCAACGCCCGCGACGCGATGCCGGACGGCGGGACGGTGACGCTCCGGACCGAGAACCACGTCTTCTCGGCCGAGGATCTGCCCTCCGGCCTGGCCCAGCCCGGGCGCTACGTCTCGGTCGCGGTGACGGATACCGGCAACGGCATGCCGCCGGAGATCCTGGCGCGGGTGATGGAGCCGTTCTTCACCACCAAGGAGGAGGGGCGCGGCACGGGCCTCGGCCTCGCCATGGTCTACGGCTTCGCCAAGCAGTCGGGCGGCACCGTCGTCATGGAGTCGCGCTCCGGCCACGGCACCACCGTGCGGCTCTACTTCCCGATGAGCGACAGCGAGGAGCGCCCGGCCCCGGGCCCCGGCCAGCGCGCCGACCAGCGCTCCGGCACCGAGACGATCCTGGTCGTCGACGACCGCCGCGACGTCGCCGAGCTCGCCCGGGCGATCCTGCGCGATTTCGGCTACACCACGCTGCTCGCCACCGACGGCCGCCAGGCCCTCGAACTGCTCGACGGCGGCGACAAGGTCGACCTCCTGTTCTCCGACCTGATCATGCCCGGCGGCATGAACGGCGTGATGCTCGCCCGCGAGGCCCGCCGCCGCCAGCCCCGCCTCAAGGTGCTGCTCACCACCGGCTACGCCGAGGCCTCGCTGGAGCGGACCGATGCCGGCGGCAGCGAGTTCGAGATCATCAACAAGCCCTATCGCCGGATGGAGCTGGCGCGGCGGGTGCGGGCGGTGCTGGATGGGCCGACGGGGGTGACGTGAGCGGCGGCCGCACGCCGCCTGGACGGGGGAGGAGCCGATGCCGAATCGCCCGACGCGCCGCGTGATGCTCGGCACCCTTGCCGTCGGCCTCCTGGCGCCCCGGCCGGCGCGGGCGACCTGCCTCCTGACTCCACAGGCGGTGGAGGGGCCGTTCTACCTCGATCCCCGCCTGCTGCGCTCGGACATCCGCGAGGACCGGGCCGGCACGCCGCTCCGGGTGAGCCTGCAGGTCGTGACGTTGCGCGACTGCGTCGCCCTGCCGGCGGCCCGGGTCGATCTCTGGCACGCCGACGCGCAGGGGCAGTATTCGGGCACCCGCGACCAGGGCGCGTCGACCCTCGGCCGAACGTTCCTGCGCGGCACGCAGGTCGCCGACGAGGCCGGCCGCGTGGGCTTCCGGACGATCTATCCCGGCTGGTATCTGGGCCGCACGCCCCACCTCCACGTGAAGGTGATCCTCGGCGGCCGGACGGCGCTCACGGGCCAGATCTACTTCCCGGACGCGGTGAGCGAGGCGGTGTACGGGGCGCCCGCCTATGCGGGCCGCTCCCGGCGCGGCCGGATCGGCAATGCCCGCGACATCCTCCTGCGCCAGGACGACCCCGAGGGCCGCGGCATCGCGGAGCTCCGTCCGGAGGGCGCGGGCTACGAGGCGGCGCTGACGCTGGTGGTGAGGGGAACGTGACGGGTTCCCCGCGGCCGTCGGCGCCGCGGGGAACGATGCGTGAAGGGCGGCCGGCAGGCTCCGGCCGCCGCTCGGCGACTTACGCCTTCATCGCGGTCTTCAGGTTCTCGTCGACCTTGTCGAGGAAGCCGATGGTCGAGAGCCACTTCTGGTCCGGGCCGACGAGCAGCGCCAGGTCCTTGGTCATGAAGCCGGCCTCGACGGTGTCGACGCAGACCTTCTCCAGGGTCTCGGCGAACTTGGCGAGATCGGCGTTGGAATCGAGCTTGGCGCGGTGCGACAGGCCGCGGGTCCAGGCGAAGATCGACGCGATCGAGTTGGTCGAGGTCTCCTTGCCCTTCTGGTGCTCGCGGTAGTGGCGGGTCACCGTGCCGTGGGCGGCCTCGGCCTCGACGGTCTGGCCGTCGGGGGTGAGCAGCACCGAGGTCATCAGGCCGAGCGAGCCGAAGCCCTGCGCCACGGTGTCCGACTGCACGTCGCCGTCGTAGTTCTTGCACGCCCAGACGTAGCCGCCGGACCACTTCAGGGCCGAGGCGACCATGTCGTCGATCAGGCGGTGCTCGTAGGTGATGCCGGCCGACTGGAACCGCGACTTGAACTCGGCCTCGTACACCTCCTCGAAGATGTCCTTGAACCGGCCGTCATAGGCCTTGAGGATGGTGTTCTTGGTCGAGAGGTAGACCGGGAACTTGCGGGCGAGGCCATAGTTCATCGAGGCGCGGGCGAAGTCGCGGATCGAGTCGTCGAGGTTGTACATCGACAGGGCGACGCCGGCGCCCGGGAACTTGAACACCTCGCGCTCGATGACGGTGCCGTCGTCGCCCTCGAACTTCACGGTCATGCGGCCCTTGCCCGGCACCTTGAAGTCGGTGGCGCGGTACTGGTCGCCGTAGGCGTGGCGGCCGACGACGATCGGCTGGGTCCAGCCCGGCACCAGGCGCGGCACGTTCTTGCAGATGATCGGCTCGCGGAAGATCACGCCGCCGAGGATGTTGCGGATCGTGCCGTTCGGCGACTTCCACATCTCCTTGAGGTTGAACTCCTTCACCCGGGCCTCGTCCGGGGTGATGGTGGCGCACTTGACGCCGACGCCGTGCTTCTTGATCGCCTCGGCGGCCTCGATCGTCACCTTGTCGTTGGTGGCGTCGCGGTGCTCGACCCCGAGGTCGTAGTATTCGAGCGGAACGTCGAGGTAGGGGTGGATCAGCTTGTCCTTGATGGACTGCCAGATGATCCGGGTCATCTCGTCGCCGTCGAGCTCGACGACGGGGTTCGCCACCTTGATCTTCGCCATGTCTGATCCAGCCTTCCGTGATCCGGGGGCCGCCCACAAGCCCGCGTTGGCTAAGCGGCCGGCCGTGGCGCGGTCATAGCGCGCTGCACAAACAGGGGGAAGCGCCGGGACGGAATGGTTTTTCCGAAGAGTCGCGAAAAAAGCCCCGGCGCGGGGGCACCGGGGCTGCAAGGAGGTCCGTGGTATGAACGCCGATCGGGGCCGGCGGGTTCCCGAAGCCGCGCGAGGCCTCTTCGCGATCCGGGCGCGAGGCCCTATGTGCCGGCGATCCGTTCCGCTCGACGCCGCCCCATGACCGATCCTTCGCCGAACCGCCCCTGCATCATCCTGGTCGAGCCCCAGCTCGCCGAGAATATCGGCATGACCGCCCGCGCGATGGGGAATTTCGGGCTCGACGCGTTGAGGATCGTCAACCCGAAGGGCGGCTGGCCGATGAAGGGCGTGCGCGAGACCGCCTCGAGCGCCACCCACATCCTCGACGGCGCGCAGATCTTCCCGACCGTCGCCGAGGCCTTGGGGGACCTCCAGTACGTCCTCGCCACCACGGCACGGGAGCGCGGGCAGATGAAGCGGGTCTTCGGGCCCGACGAGGGGATGGCGGAGGCGGCGGGCCGACTCGCCGCGGGCGAGAAGGTCGGCATCCTGTTCGGGCGCGAGCGGGTCGGGCTGTCGAACGACGAGGTGTCGCTGGCCGATGCCATCGTCACGTTCCCGGTCGATCCGGAGCATTCCTCGCTCAACCTCGCCCAGAGCGTGCTCCTCGTCGCCTACGAGTGGCGCCGGGCGGCGGGCCAGGCGGTGCTGCCCTTCACAGGCGGGATGCACTCGGGGCCGGCGCCGCGGGAGGCGGTGATCGCGCTGTTCGAGAGCCTGGAGGCCGAGCTCGACGCCGCCGGCTACTACCCGCCGGCGAAGCGCGACGGGATGATCCGCAACATGCGCGACATGTTCCACCGCATGGCGATGACCGAGCAGGACGTGCGCAGCTTCCGGGGGGCGCTGCGGGCGCTGGCGCGGCGCCCCCCGGAGGAGTGACGCCTACAGCTTCACCACCAGTTTCCCGAAATTGCGGCCCTTGAGCAGGCCGATGAACGCCTCCGGCGCGCTCTCCAGCCCCTCGACGACGTCCTCGCGGTAGCGCACCTTACCCTCGCGCAGCCACTGGCCGACATCGGAGAGGAAGTCCTGCTCCTGGTCGGCGAAGTCCCAGACGATGAAGCCGCGGAAGGTCAGGCGCTTGCTGAGCACCGCGCGCATCAAAGCCGGCACCCGGTCGGGCCCGGGGGGTAGCTCGGTCATGTTGTAGTTGGCGACGAGGCCGCAGACCGGGATGCGGGCGAAGTCGTTCAAGAGCGGCAGCACCGCGTCGAACACCGCGCCGCCGACATTCTCGAAATAGACGTCGATGCCGTCCGGGCAGGCCGCCGCCAGCGCGGCGGGGAGGTCGGCGGAGCGGTGGTCGACCGCCGCGTCGAAGCCCAGCTCCTCCGTGAGGTGGCGGCACTTGTCGGGCCCGCCGGCGATGCCGACCGTCCGGGCGCCCTTGAGCTTGGCGATCTGGCCGACCAGCGAGCCGACCGGGCCGGTGGCGGCGGCCACCACCACGGTCTCGCCGGCTTTGGGCGCCCCGATGGTGAGGAGGCCCGTATAGGCGGTCATGCCCGGCATGCCGAGCACCCCGAGCGCCGTGGTGACGGGGGCGGCAGCCGGATCGAGCTTGCGCAGGCCCTGGCCGTTCGACACCGAAAAATCCTGCCAGCCGCCATAGGCCAGGACCGTGTCGCCGACGGCAAAATCCGGGTTGTGCGAGGCCGCCACCTCCGCGACCGTGGCGCCGACCATCACCTCGTTGATCTCGACCGGCTTGGCGTAGGACTTCGCCGCGCTCATCCGGCCGCGCATGTAGGGGTCGAGGGAGAGGTAGCGGTTGCGCAGCAGCACCTCGCCCTCCTTCGCCACCGGCACCGTCCCGCGCTCGACGCGGAAATGAGCGGGCGTCGGCTCGCCGTGGGGCCGGGACGCCAGGACGATGCGGCGGTTCACGTCGGACATGCGGGACCTCCTTGAGGGCTTTGCTCGCGGGCTTTCACAGGGGGATGGCCCCCGACCGCACTCGCTCGCGCTCGATCTGTCGCACTTGGGACGCGAGCCCCCGCGCGTCAACGCCGCGCTGGCCGGAGTTTGTCAGAGCCTTACCTGCGAGGGATGCGCCGGCCGGTCCGGCGCCACCGCGAAACGATTCGCGCGAAAGGGTTCGGCATGCCTGCGTCGTCGCTCCTCGCCTCGCTTCTCGCAAGCACCCTCCTGCTGGGGGCGGTCCTGCCCGCGGCCGCCGCCGGCTTCGACCTCGACCGCTACCGCTGGAAGTCCCGGGTCCTGGTGATCGCCGCCGCCGCCGACGATCCCCGGGCCGGCGCGCAGGGGCGCATCGCCGAGGCGGCCGGCGCCGGGATGCGCGAGCGCGACCTCGTGGTGGTGCGGGCGATCGGGGAGGGGAGGGAGGCCGCTGCCCTGCGCCGCCGCCTCGGCCTGCCGGCGACGGGATTCCGGGCGGTGCTGGTCGGCAAGGATGGCGGGGCGAAGCTCGTCGCGGAGGAGCCGATCCCGGCCGAGCGCCTGTTCTCCACCATCGACGCCATGCCGATGCGGCGGGACGAGGCGGCGGGGCGCCGCGACTGAGCCGAGATCGAGCCAGGGCCACTGCCCACGAAAAAGGGCCGCCCTCGCGCGGGCGGCCCCTTCCTGTCTGTGCGATCCCGCTCAGTAGCAGCGGGTCACGAGCACGCGGCGATAGCCGTAGGGCGTCCAGCGCACCCGGGGCACCTCGTAGCAGCCGCCGCCATAGCCGTAATCGTAGCCGCCGCCGTAATAGCCGACCGGGGCGTAGCCGCCATAGCCGTAGCCGCCGTAATACGGGTAGGCCGTGGCCGCCGCGAGGCCGAGACCGAGGCCGAGCCCCAGGCCCGCCGCGCCGTAGCCGAAGCCGCCATAGCCGCGGCGGTAGCCGTAGCCCCCGCGCCAGCCGCTGAAGCCGACGCCGCGATAGCCGCCGAACCCGCCGCGATAGCCGCCGAAGCCGACCCCGCGGTAGCCGCCGAAGCCACCGCGGAACCCGCCGCCGCCGAAGCCGCCGCGGAACCCACCACCGCCGAAGCCGCCGCCGTGGAATCCGCCACCATGGAATCCGCCGCCGCCGAAGCCGCGCGCCTCCGCGGTGGCCGGTACGACCAGCAGCGCGCCCGCGAGCGCCGCCGACGCCGCCAACATGCCCTTCATGATCCGATCTCCCTCGAGAGAGTGTCCGACCCCCAGGCTCTCAAAACTCGCAAGCTCGACGTTCGGTTCGTGCTGCAAAACGTCACGATCGCTCTATACCGGTAGCACGAAAACCGGATGCGCGGACGGAGTGCGGAGACGATGATGGCGGCAAGGGCGGGACGGATCGGGGTGTGGCTGCTCGGAGCGGGCCTGTGCTGGCTCGCCGCCGGCCCTGCCCCTGCGGCGCCCGCCGCCTCCCCTTCGGTCGCCTCCGCCCCGGCGCCCGCCGCCGCCCCTGCCTCCTGCCGCCCGCAGACCCACGAGGGCCAGGCCTACGCCGTCTGCACCGTCGACCTGCGCCGCGCCCGGGTGAAGCTCTTCTGGCGCGGGCCCGACGGCCTGCCCTACGGCTCGCTGTCGCGGCTCGCCGGCCAGCAGGGCACCAACCTCGCCTTCGCGATGAATGCCGGCATGTACGATACCGGACTCGCCCCCGTCGGCCTCTACGTCGAGGACGGGCGCGAACTGAAGGCCGCCAACACCGCCAACGGCCCGGGCAATTTCCACCTCAAGCCGAACGGCGTGTTCTACGTCGCCGGCGACCGGGCCGGCGTCCTGGAGACGGGGCGCTACCTCAAGGTGCATCCCCGGGCCGAGTTCGCGACCCAGTCCGGCCCGATGCTGGTGATCAACAACCGCATCCACCCGAAGATCTCCGAGGACGGCCCCTCGCAAAAAATCCGCAACGGGGTCGGCGTGCGGCCGGACGGGCATACGGCCGTGTTCGCGATCTCGGAGGCGCCGGTGAGCTTCGGGGCCTTCGCGCGGCTGTTTCGCGATGCGCTCGGCTGCCCCAACGCGCTCTTCCTCGACGGCAGCGTGTCGAGCCTCTACGCCCCCTCGCTCGGCCGCCAGGACCTGAGCCGGCCGCTCGGGCCGCTCGTCGGCGCCGTGACCAAGTGAGGCGGACCCGGTGAGGTGAGGCGGACCAAGTGAGGCGGGGGATGGGACGGCGGTTCCGTTGATCCCGAAAATGCTCTACGGGGGACCACGATGAACCGCACCGCGCTCTATGCCGGCTCCTTCGATCCGGTGACCAACGGCCATCTCGACGTGGTGCGCCAGGCCTGCCGCCTGGTCGGCCGCCTCGTCGTGGCGATCGGCGTGCATCCGGGCAAGACCCCGCTGTTCTCCGCCGAGGAGCGGGCGGAGCTGATCCGGGCCACCTGCGGGCCGCTCGCCGCCGAGACCGGGACGGCGCTCGAGGTGGTCACCTTCGCCGACCTCGCGGTGGCGGCGGCGCGCCGGCACGGGGCCAGCCTGTTCATCCGCGGTTTGCGCGACGGCACCGATCTCGACTACGAGATGCAGCTCGCCGGCATGAACGGCGCCATGGCGCCGGAGGTGCAGACCGTGTTCCTGCCGGCCTCGACCGGCGTGCGGCCGATCACCGCCACCCTGGTCCGCCAGATCGCCGCCATGGGCGGAGACGTGCGGCCCTTCGTGCCCGCGGCGGTGGCCGACCGCCTCAGCGCCCGCTTCGCCCCGTCCGCCTGACGCGGGCGTCCTCACCCTTTCAGGAGACATCCCGATGATCCGCTGGCTCGCAGCCCTGGTGCTGTCCGTCGCCGCCTTCAGCGCCGCCGCCCCGGCGAGCGCCGCACCCGACCAGAACACCGTCTACCTCGACACCAAGGACGGCCGCGTCACCATCCAGCTGCGGCCCGACCTCGCGCCCAAGCACGTCCAGCAGATCAAGACGCTGACGAAGCGCGGCTTCTACAACGGCATCGTCTTCCACCGCGTCATCGACGGCTTCATGGCCCAGACCGGCGATCCCACCGGCACCGGCATGGGCAAGTCCGACCTGCCGAACATCCCGGCGGAGTTCTCCAAGGCACCGTTCAAGCGCGGCACCGTCGGCATGGCCCGCTCGCAGGACCCGAACTCGGCCAATTCCCAGTTCTTCATCTGCTTCGGCGACGCCTCGTTCCTCAACAACCAGTACACGGTGGTGGGCGAGGTGACCTCGGGCATGGACGTGGTCGACAAGATCAAGAAGGGCTCCTCGGCCCAGAACGGCACCGTGCAGGGCCCGGACAAGATCGTCCGGATGAGCCTGGCGCAGGACGGCCAGTAAGGTCTTGCGCGGCGGGTCGATCCGCGTCGGCCTCGCGCTGGCCCTCTCGGCCGCGCCCGCCGCCGCGCAGTTCGACGTCTATGACAACCCCTCGGTGCTCTCGCTGCCGACGACCCTGCGGGCGACCGTGCGGGTCCCGATGATGGCGAAGCCCGAGGGGCCCGCCGACACCCTGGTGGCGCTCTATCCGCAACTCGCCGCCTGCTGGCGCCCGCCGGCCGACCTCGGAGCCGCCGCGATCACCGCGCGTTTCGCCCTGCGGCGGGACGGGAGCCTCCAGGGCATTCCGCGGATCACCTTCGCCCGCGTGCGCCCCGAGCGCCGCGAGGCTCTCGCCGCCGAGACCCTCTCGTCGCTGGCCCGCTGCACCCCGGCGCGGCTGACGGCGGGGCTCGGCGGCGCCGTCGCGGGGCGTCCCATCGCCCTGCGTTTCGTCTACCCTGGTCCGAATCAAGGAGACCGACCATGACCGACAGCAACCGACTCGTGATGGAGACCAGCAAGGGCCGCGTGGTCATCGAACTGCGCCCCGACCTCGCCCCCAACCACGTCGAGCGGATCAAGACCCTCTCGCAGCAGGGCTTCTACGACGGCGTGCCGTTCCACCGCGTGATCGACGGCTTCATGGCCCAGACCGGCGACCCGACCGGCACCGGCACCGGCGGCTCCGAGCTGCCGGACCTGAAGGCCGAGTTCAACGCCGAGCCGCACGTGCGCGGCACCTGCTCGATGGCCCGCACCAACTTCCCGCACTCGGCCAACTCGCAGTTCTTCATCTGCTTCGGCGACGCCAAGTTCCTCGACAAGCAGTATACGGTGTGGGGCAAGGTGGTCGAGGGCATGGAAGTCATCGACCAGATCAAGCGCGGCGAGCCCGTGCGCGATCCCGACACCATCACGTCGATGCGCGTCGAGGCGTAAGCAGAAGGCTTCGGCGGGCCCTCGGGCTGCCGAGCCAAGCGCGCGGACCCTCCCCCCTCTGCGGGGGAGGGTGGTCCCTGCGTCAGCAGGGGCCGGGAGAGGGGCGGCGCGACGCCGATCCAGGGGGCGCCCTTCAGAACGGCTCCGCTACATCTGGGAGCGTGGTTCCCCTCTCCCGCCCCACTCCGTGGGGCACCCTCCCCCGCAGAGGGGGGAGGGCATGATCCGAGCCTTAATGAATGGGCGAATGCCCCTCGCCCGCCACCAGCCTTTCCGCCGCGAAAAAATCCTCCGGCGTGTTGAGGTTCAGGAACGGATCCACCGGCTCCGCCTCCCAGGCGGCTTCCGCCGCGTTGTGCCGGGCGATCCACATGCCGACCCGCCGCAGTCCCCGCTCCACCAGGGCAGCCCGCAGGTCGTGGCGCAAGCCCACCGCCCACACCCCGTTGACGAAATGCAGCTGCCCGCCCGAGGCCGCCACCGCCATCTCGACGCCGTCGCGGGCGCGTGCCGCGTGCAGGCGTTCGACGAAATCATGCGGCAGGAACGGCGTGTCGCCGGCGACGCTCGCGACGTAAGCGACATCCGGATGGTGCGCGGCGCAGAAATCGAGGGCGGCGAGCACGCCGGCCAGCGGCCCCGGCGCGTCGGGGAGCGAATCCGGCACCACGAAACCCGTGAAGGCGCGGAACCGGCCCGGGTCGCCGTTGGCGTTGAGGATCAGGCCGGCGGAGCATTGCGGCGCCAAGCGCGTGGCTACCCGCTCGAGCAGGGTCCGGTCGCCGAGCCGCAGCAGCGGCTTGTCGCCGCCGCCCATCCGGCGGGAGAGCCCGCCGGCGAGGATCACCCCGAGGGTCGGGGGCACCTCCATCCGGTCGCGGCTCACTCGATCACGATCCGGGGCGCCGGGCGCGGGCCGGCGCCGCCGCTGATGTTGGCCCAGAGCCCGGCGGCGATCGCCCGGTAGGCGGCAGCCTGCGGCCCGTCGGGATCGACCGCCACCACGGGACGGCCGGAATCGGAGGACTCGCGGATCGTCATGTTGAGCGGCACCTCGCCGAGGAACGGCACGCCGAGCGTCTCGGCCTCCTGGCGGGCGCCGCCATGGCCGAAGATGTGCGAGGTGCCGCCGCAATGCGGGCAGACGAAGGTCGCCATGTTCTCGACCACGCCGAGGATCGGCACCTCGACCCGGCGGAACATCGTCACGGCGCGCCGCGCATCGATCAGCGCGAGGTCCTGCGGCGTCGAGACGATCACCGCGCCGGCGAGCGGCGTTCCTTGCGCCAGCGTCAGCTGCGCGTCGCCGGTGCCGGGGGGCATGTCGACGACCAGCACGTCGAGCTCGCCCCAGGCGACCTCGCGCAGGAGCTGGGTCAGGGCCGATTGCACCATCGGTCCGCGCCAGATCATCGCCGTGTCGGCGGAGATCAGGAAGCCGATCGACATCACCGCGAGGCCGTAGCCGTTCAGCGGCACGATGCGCTGCCCCTGCGGCGTGTTGATCGTCTCCGGCTTGCGGTCGAGGCCGAAGAGCTTCGGCACCGAGGGGCCGTAGATGTCGGCGTCTAGCAGGCCGACCTTGAGCCCCTGCGCCCGGAGCGCCAGGGCGAGGTTGCAGGCGGTGGTCGACTTGCCGACGCCGCCCTTGCCCGAGGCCACCGCCACGATGTGGCGCACCCCCGGCAGGGCCGGGCCGGGACGGGGACCGCCCTGGGCGCCGGCCCCGGGGCCCGCGGGACGCGGCGCGGGGCCCGCGCCAGGTCCGGCACCCGGGCCGCGCTCGCCGGTGAGGCTCGCCAGTGCCGCCTTGACGCCGGGCACCTTCAGCACCGCGATCTCGGCCGCCTGCCGCACCGCCTCGAAGGCCTTGGCCTCCGGCGGCGCGATGCCGATCGAGAACACCACCCGGCCGGAGGGATCGATGACGATCTCGGACAGGCGGCCGGAGGCCGGCAGTGTCGTGCCCGCCGCATCGACCGTCACGCCCGCGAGCGCCTTCAGCACGTCGTCCCGGGTGATCGCCACGTCGCCTCGCTCCTGTCCGCCACTCGTTCGCTTCCGGTCATGTAACCCCTGCGCCGGGAAACGCCAGCGCGGCGGGACCGGCCATCGGTCGGGGGGTAGCGCGGGATGCAGACCTCCTCGCCGGCATGATGTCAGCCGCCCGGCAGGAAGGCCCGCGCCCCGCTCTTCGTGTCCCGCACCTCCTCGACCGGCGCGCCGTAGAGCCGGCCGAGGGCGTCGGCGTCCAGCACCTGCGCCACCGGTCCCTCGGCCAGGGCCGCGCCGCCGCGCAGGAGGAGCGCCCGGTCGGCGAAGCGGGTGGCCTGGTTGGGGTCGTGGGTGGTGAAGAGGAGGCCGAGCCCGTCGGCGCGCAGGCGCAGGATCTCGGCCATCACCCGGCCCTGGTTGCCGAAATCGAGGCTCGCGGTCGGCTCGTCGAGGACCACGATGCGGGGTTCCTGGGCGAGGGCCCGGGCGACCAGCACCAGTTGGCGCTCGCCGCCCGAGAGCCGCGTCACCGGCCGCTCGGAGAGGTGGGCGATGCCCATCCGGGCGAGCGCCTGCTCCGCCGCCGCGTGGTCGGCCCGCGAGGGGGCGGAGAGCAGGCCGGTGCGGCTGGTGCGCCCCATCAGCACCACGGCGCGGGCCGTGAACGCGAAGGCGCTGGCGCCGGCCTGCGGCACGTAGGCCATCGCCCGCGCGCGCTCCCGGGCCGTCAGGCCGCCGAGCGGCCGGCCCTCGACCCGGATCGTGCCGCCTAAGGGCGGCAGCAGGCCGAGCAGGGTCTTGAGGAGCGTGGTCTTGCCGCCGCCGTTCGGCCCGAGCAGAGCCAGGGCCTCGCCGGCGGCGAGCCGGAGCGAGAGGCCGCGCCCGATCTCGCGGCCGGGATAGCCGAAGGCGAGGGCGTCGGCTCGAAGCAGCGTCACGACCAGTCCCGCTCCGCCCGGGCGAGCAGCCACAGGAAGATCGGCGTGCCGACGAAGGCGGTGAGGATGCCGAGCGGCACCTCGACCGGAGCCACCGTCCGCGCCAGCGTGTCGATGGTCAGCAGCGTGCCGGCGCCGAGCAGAGCCGCCGTCGGGATCAGCCGGCCGAAGCCGGGACCGACGAGGAAGCGGGCGAGGTGCGGCACCACCAGCCCGATCCAGCCGACGATGCCGGCCGTCGCCACGCTCGCCGCGGTGACGAGGGTCGCGGCCGCCACCACGGCGACGCGCAATGGCCCGGTGGCGAGGCCGAGGGAGCGCGCCTCCTCGTCCGGCAGGGACAGGACGTCGAGGCGCCAGCGCAGGGCGAGCAGGAGCCCGGTGCCGAGGACCACGGGTCCGGCGAGCGGCAGGAGGTCGGAGGGGTGCGTGCCCGATAGGCTTCCCAAGAGCCAGAAGGTCATCGCGGGCAGCTGGTTGTAGGGGTCGGCAAGATATTTGATCAGCCCGACGCCGGCCCCGAGCAGCGAACCGATGACGATGCCGGCGAGCACCAGCACCAGGACCGGATCGCGCCCCGACAGGGCGGCGCCGAGCGCGTAGACGCAGGCCACCGCCACTAGCCCGCCCGCGAAGGCGAGGCCCTCGATCGCCAGCACCCCGAGGGAGAGCCAGATGCCGAGCACGGCCCCGAGCGCCGCCCCGGACGAGGCGCCGAGGATGTCGGGCGAGACCAGGGGATTGCGAAACAGGCCCTGGAAGGCGGTGCCGGCGACCGACAGGGCGGCGCCGATCAGGATCGCGGCGGCGATGCGGGGGCCGCGGATCTGCAGCACCACTGCCTCGACCGCCGGCGCCACGTCCGGCGCGTGGCCGATGAGGCGGGAGGCGAGCACCCGGGCGACGTCGAGGAGCGAGACCGGGTAGCGACCGACCCCGAAGGCGAGGGCGGCGGCGAGCACCAGGACGAGGAGCGCGAGCCACGGCCCGCCGAGGCGCACGGCCCGGGCGCCCGCAAGCGCGATGCCGCTCACGGGGCTCCCGCCAGAAGGCGGTCGAGGGCCGCGTCGTCCGGCACCACGTGGTAGAGCTGCCCGGAGAGGTCGCGGGCGACCGCCCGGATGTCTTCGGGGAATCGCGCCGGGTAGAGGATTGTCCCCAGCCACCACAGGCCCATGAGCCGGTTGACCGAGGGCGGGAAATCGACCCAGCCGAAGGGGAGCGACGGGCTGACATGCAGGCGGTTCGCCCGCAGAGCCGGCGTCGCCTGCCAGAGGGGATCCTGCCGCGCCGCCGCCGCGAAGGCGGGATCGAGGGCGACGATCACCTCGGGCGCCCAGGCCACCACGTCCTCCGGCGAGACCTGGGCCAGGCTGCCGCCGGGGCCCGCGACGTTGACGGCGCCCATGAGCGCCAGCGCCTCGACGTTGATCGAGCCTGCCCGGGCGGTCTCGAGGCCGCGAGGCCCGCGGGCGAGGTAGACCCGGGGGCGCTCGTCTTGCGGCACCGCGGCGACGCGCGCACGCATCGTCGCCAGCGTCCGCTCGGCGAGCATCGCCAGAGGTTCGGCGTCGCGCCCGATCAGGCGGCCGAGGCCGCGATAGGTGGCGGGCGCCGCCGTCAGCCGACCGTCGAGGAGGGCGTAGGGGATGCCGGTCTGGCCCTGCACACGGTCGGCGAGGGAGCGGTAGGTCTCGGCGGTCGAGCCGACGTCGAGGATCAGGTCGGGTTTCGAGGCCAGCACCGCTTCGAGGTTGGCGGTGTTGCCGCGCCCGGTGAGCCGCCCGACCTCGGGCAGGTCGCCGGCCTGCGGCAGCAGGTAGGGTTTTTCCGCCGGGCGGATCGCCCGCGGCCAGCCGAGCAGCAGGTCCGGCGCCAGGGTGTAGAGCAGGATCGCCGCCGGGGGGCCGGCGGGAAACACCCGGGCGACGGGGGTGCGCAAGCCGTCGAGGGCCCGGCCGGCATCGTCCCGCAGGGGATCGGCCGCGCGGGCGGGCCCCGCCAGCGCGAGGGCTGCCGATCCGATCAGGAGAGAACGCCGGTCAAGCATCGCAGAAGCGCTCAAGGCCCGTTCGCCTGAAACCGTAGTTGTCATTTCACCCGCAACCTTACCCTGAGAGCTGGCTCAAGTGGGCGGAGTGGTTTGCAACCCTCCTCGTCATCCCGGGGCCGCGGAAGCGGAACCCGGGATCCATAACCGCTGACGGTAGAGGCTAAGGCGGAACGGATCTGCTTCGTTCTCCAACATCAGCGGTTATGGATCCCGGGTTCTCGCCTTCGGCGAGCCCCGGGATGACGTCGAGAGTTGTCGAATTCTGGGCCGGATCAATCGACGCGACCGATTGGGCAGATTCTCAATCCGTCGCGATCATCACGTCGCTGGACTTGATCACCGCCTTCACGGTCTTGCCGGGAGAGAGCCCCAGCTCGTCGGCGGATTCGTTGGTGATCGCCGCGGTGACGACCTGCCCGCCGGCGAGCTCGACCCGGACATGGGCGGTGGTGGCGCCCTTCTTCACCTCGACGACCTTGCCGTCGAGCTGGTTGCGCGCGCTGATCTTCATCGAGGGTCCTCTCCGTCCGGCAATCGCGGCGCGTCCGCGCCGCTCTGGGCGCACAGATAGGCGCGGCGCCCGGTCCCGGCGAGCCGGAGTCGGGCGATTTCACGGCCGAGTTTCGCGCGCCGGGACCCGAAACCAAAGCCGGCATCGTCCGTTGTCGTGCAGCTTCGAGCGGGCCTGCCCGCTCGTCACGCCGTTACGGGAGATCGAGATGCACCAGGGCAGCCACCGCGACCACGAGGGCGCTAAGAAGCTCTTCGCGATGATCAAGGACGTGAAGATCGCGATGATGACCACGGCTGATTCCGACGGGCAGCTGCGCAGCCGTCCGATGTGGAACCAGGACGCGGACGAGGCCGGCGACCTGTGGTTCTTCGTCAAGCACGACGCGCCGGTGGCGGGCGAGATCAGCCGCGACAACCAGGTCAACCTGTCGTATTCCGATCCGTCGAGCCAGAACTACGTCTCGGTCTCGGGCAAGGCCGAGATCGTCCGCGACAAGGCGCAGATCGACGCCAAGTGGAGCGAGAGCCTGAAGACCTGGTTCCCGGGCGGCAAGGACGATCCCTCGATCGCGCTGATCCGCGTCCATCCGGAGAAGGGCGAGTACTGGGACAGCCCGAACTCGACGATGCTGCACCTCTACGGCTACGTGAAGGCGGCCGTGACCGGCGAGTCGCCGAAGACCGAGAAGAAGGCGGTCGACCTCGGCGCGCGCTGACGGTTGCGCACAAGGCAGGGCCGGCGGTCGAGCTTGATGCTTGACTCGGCGGCCCGAACCGTGCCGGCTGCGCACCCTCCGTTGCCCCGCCCGAGGGGCGACGGTTCGGCCGCCCGCAGGAGGCGGTCCTGACGCAGGCAGGCACGGGCGATGCTCGATCTCGCGACCAGGGTCTACAACCACACCTGGAAGATCGACCCGATCATCCGCTCCGTGCTCGACACGGATTTCTACAAGCTGCTGATGGCCCAGACGATCTTCCGGCGCCACCGGAACGTCTCGGTCACCTTCGGCATCCAGAACCGCACCAGCCGGGTGCGGCTCGCCGACCTGATCGACCCCGGCGAGCTGCGCGAGCAGCTCGACCATTGCCGGTCGCTGCGCCTCACAAGGGGCGAATCGACCTGGCTGCGCGGCAACACGTTCTACGGCCGCCGGCAGATGTTCTCGCCGGATTTCATGGACTGGCTCGAGAACTTCCGCTTCCCCGACTACCTGCTGGAGAAGCAGGACGGGCAGTACGTGCTCACCTTCCACGGCCCGTGGATCGAGACCACGATGTGGGAGGTGCCCGCGCTCGCCATCCTCAACGAGCTGCGCTCGCGCGGCGTGCTCAAGGGCATGGGCAAGTTCGAGCTCCAGGTGCTCTACGCCCGCGCGATGACGCGGATCTGGGAGAAGATCGAGCGGCTCAAGACCCTGCCCGGCCTCTCCATCGCCGATTTCGGCACGCGCCGCCGCCACGGCTTCCTGTGGCAGGACTGGTGCGTCGAGGCTATGATCGAGGGCTTAGGCAACGGTTTCCTCGGCACCTCGAACTGCCTGATCGCCTTGCGCCACGACATCGAGGCGGTGGGCACCAACGCGCACGAACTGCCGATGGTCTACTCGGCTCTCGCCGAGACCGAGGAGGATCTCGCCCGCGCGCCCTACCTGGTGCTCGCCGACTGGCAGCGGGACTATGCCGGCAACCTCCTGGTGATCCTGCCCGACACCTACGGCACCACCGGCTTCCTCGACCGCGGCCCCGCCTGGATGGCCGACTGGACCGGCATCCGCATCGATTCGAAGGACCCGATCGAGGGCGGCGAGGAGGCGATCCGCTGGTGGACCCGGCACGGCCGCAACCCGCGGGAGAAGCTGGCGATCTTCTCCGACGGGCTCGACGTCGACGTGATCGAGCGGATCCACCGCCACTTCCACGGCCGCCTGCGCATCGGCTACGGCTGGGGCACGCTGCTCACCAACGATTTCCGCGGCCTGGCGCCGGACGGCCGCCTCGACCCGATCTCGATCGTCTGCAAGGTGATCTCGGCCAACGGCCACGCGACCGTGAAGCTCTCCGACAATCCCACCAAGGCCCTGGGGCCGGAGGAGGAGGTCGAGCGCTACAAGCGGGTGTTCGGCGTGGGCGCCCAGCAGGCGGTGCCGGTTCTGGTCTAGCGCGTCGTCCGGCGGAGCGGAGACCGGTTCGCCGCAGGAAACGCGGCGACATCAAAGATCCCTCGTGCTGTCCTGTGGCGGCATGAGGGGGTGGTGCCCCAGAGTATCGCTCCGTCCTACGAGTTCTCCCGTCCTCCTGACGCAGGGACGGAATGGGAGAAAAGGATGCGAAACGCCGGATTATTGTCGGATTCGTCATAGATCCCGTGCTTCTGTCAGGAGCGGAAACGGGGTCGGGCACGTGGCGGATGCGCGCGAGCGTTGAATCGGACGAGGTCTACGTCGCGCTGGTGTCGGATCTCGCGCGCACCGCCTTGCCGACCACCATCTTGGGCGTGACCTTCGCGGGCGTCGGCCTGTTCGTCGCGCAGGCGCTCGGCCATGCCGGGCTGACCGCCGCGGTGGCGAGCGGCGTCCTGGCCTGCCTGTGCAAGCTGGCGCTCATGATCGGGCAGACGCGACGGCTGGCGCGCCGGCCCTACGCGCCGCGGGAGGCCCGCCTGTGGGAATGGGGCCATCTCCTGGCGACCATCGGGGTCGCCTCCTCGGTCGGCGCCTTCGCCGCCATGGTCTTCGCGCAGCCCCAGATGGAGCCGCAGATGCTCGCGACCGGGCTGCTGTTCGGCTACAGCTCGGGCGTCGTCGCCCACCTCTTCATCCGGCCGGTGCTGGCCTGCGGCGCGCTGCTGCTGGCGGTCCTGCCGGCGATCGCGTCGGCGGCCTGGTTCGGGGACATGCCGCACAGGATCCTGGCGGCGATGTTCGGCCTGTTCCTCGTCGGGGCCCTGCAGAGCGTGTTCTCCGCCCACCGGAAGGCCATCCGGCAGATCCGGCTGCGCCTCGACATGGCGGCGCTCGCCCGCAGCGACACCCTGACCGGGCTCGCCAACCGCCTCGGCCTCCGCGAGGCGTTCCGCACCCTGTCGGGGACCGGGGACGACAGCGTGGCGATCCACTGCTTCGACCTCGACCGCTTCAAGCCGGTCAACGACCGTTACGGCCACGCGGCCGGCGACGCCCTGCTGCAGGAGCTCGGCGCGCGCCTGCGCCTGATCGTGGGGCCCCCCGCCCTGGCGGCCCGGACGGGCGGGGACGAGTTCGTGGTGCTCCAGCCCGGCGTGCGCCACCCGGGGGAGGCGGAGAGGTTCGCCCGCCGCATTCTCCACGCCCTCAGCGCGCCCTACCGTCTCGGACCCGAGACGGTCAGCGTCGGCCTGAGCTTAGGCTTCGCCTGCGCGCCGTCGCGCACGGCCGATCTCGAGGACCTGGTCCGGCGCGCCGATGCGGCCTCCTACGCGGTCAAGCGGCAGGGCGGCGGGGTCGCCCCGAGCGGTCCCGCGGCCGGGCCGCCGCGGGCGAGGGCCGGCGCGGATTCCGTGCCGGCCACCTGCCGATAACGGCGCCGCGCTACTGCAGCTTCGCCCGGTAGGTCTCGCCGGCCTTCGCCTTCAGCTCCGTCCCCGCCTCGCGCCCGATCGCCAGGGCGTCCGCGGCGAGGCCGCTGCGGTGGGTGGCCCAGTGGGCGCTGCCGTCGGGGAGGAACAGCAGCCCGTCGAGGGTGAGCCGGTCGCCGTCGATCTGGGCGAGCGCCGCGATCGGGGTGCGGCAGGAGCCGTCGAGTTCTTCGAGCAGCGCCCGCTCGGCCCCGACCGCGATGGTGGTGCGGGGGCAGGCGACGGCCTGGAGGCGCGCGATCACGTCGGAATCGCCGGCCCGGCACTCGATGCCGAGGGCGCCCTGCGCCACCGCCGGCAGCATCTCGCTCACCGGCAGGATCTCCTGCGCCCGGTCGGCGAGGCCGAGGCGCTCGAGCCCCGCGATGGCGAGCAGGGTGGCGTCGCAGGCGCCCTCCTGCAGCCGCTTCATCCGGGTGTTGGCGTTGCCGCGCAACGGCACAATTCGAAGGTCGGGCCGGCGCATCAGCACCTGGGCGCCGCGGCGCAGGGACGAGGTGCCGACCCGGCTGCCCGGCGCGAGGTCGGCCAGGCGCTGCGCGTGCGGCGACAGGAAGGCGTCGCGGGGATCGTCCCGTTCCAGGATGCAGGCGATGACGAGGCCGTCCGGCAGCCAGGTCTCGACGTCCTTCATCGAGTGGACGGCGACGTCGACCTCGTCGGCGAGGAGGGCCTGCTCCAGCTCCTTGGTGAACAGGCCCTTGCCGCCGATCTCGGAGAGCGGCCGGTCGAGCACCTTGTCGGCCACCGTGGTGACGACGACGAGCTCCATCGCGCCGGGTTCGGCGAGGTCGGGGTGGGCTGCCGCGATGCGGTCGCGCACCATCCCGGTCTGGGCGAGCGCCATCGGGCTGCCGCGGGTGCCGATGCGCAGGGGACGTCGGGCCATGGTCGGGTGCCGTGAGATCGAGGAACCTTGACTTCGCGAGTAGCGGGTCGGGCGCCCCGTGTCACGCTGCCGTGACACTCTCGTGGATCATCAGTCCCGCGGTACCTGTTCGTCGGCGGGCCGGCCGCCCTGGGGCGTGCCGGCGGCGGGCTTCGTCGCGCCCGCGGGATCGGCGCCCGCGGGACGGCGGCTCGCCCCGAGGCTGTCGTTGGCGAGCCCTTCGCCGGGCTCCGGATCCGGCTTGCGGTCGTCGGTCATGGCTGTCTCCGGTCTCAGGTCCGGAGGGCAACGATTGGCGATTGCCCGGGTTTCGAAAGTCCTTTTCAGAAGCCCTGGACCGCCAGCACGGTGTGCTCGACCTGCGGCGGGGCGGCGAAATGCTCCGAGACCAGGGCGCGCCAGGCCGGGAAATCGGCCGATTCGCGAAAATCGACGGTGTGGTTCTCCAGGGTCTCCCACTGCACCATCAGCCGGTAGCGGGTCGGGACCTCGACCGAGCGCTGCAGCTCCATGCCGCGGCAGCCCTTGGCGCGGCGAAACAGCTCCGCGGCCTGGCCGACGCCGGCCTCGAAGGCGCTCTCGTGCCCGGCCTTCACCTCGATCTGCGCGATCTCCAGAACCATGCGACCCTCCTCGTGCGATGCAGCAACCCATGCGCGAAGCCGCCGGGCTTGTCCACGCGGCGGGGCGGCGGCAACCCAGGGCGGCGGCAACAGCGGTGGATGGCCTCCGGTGCCCCGTTGCCAAGCCGGAACAGGACGCGCACAAACCGTGGATGACCTGTGCACAGGGGCAACCAGTCCCGACCGGCGCCGTTTCCCTGCCGGAACGTGACAGCGGAGTTCGGTCCTCATGGCGACGCTGAAGGAATTCGAGGAAGCCCTGCGCGAGAACGGCATGCAGATGGCGCTGGCGATTCTCGAGCGCCTGCGCGAGCGCGACCGCGCCAACCGGGTGGTCAAGCCCGGGCGGCGCATCGTCGGCAAGAAGATGACGCCGGAACTCGCCCGCGAGATCCTGGAGCTGCACGGCTCGACGGAGATGACCCAGCAGGAGATCGCCTTCAAGCTCGGCGTCAACCAGGGCCGGGTGAACGAGGTGATCAAGCGCGGCAAGTGGCTCTCGGGCGACCAGACCGCCCCGGAGGCCGTGGCCCGCGACAAGGGCAAGGCACGCATCCAGGGCGTCGAGCCGAAGCGGCCGCGCAAGGCCGCCGCCAAGACCGGCGCCCGGAGCACGGCGAAGGCCGGGGCCAAGACTGGTGCGGCCAAGGCCGGCAAGCCGCAGAAGAGCCCGGCGGCGGCCCAGCTCGCCTTCGGCGATCTCTGACGAAAGACCGGGCCGCCCTAAAGCCGCATTGGGCTTAACGCCCGCGATCCTCTAACAGTCGAGGTGCCGAGCCGCCCCGACCGACGGGCGGCCGGTCACGACACCGGCCAACCCCGGGAGGAACACGCCCATGTCCAATGCGATGTACGATTCCGCCAACCTGCAGAAGCTCGGCGCCCTCAAGGGCCTCACCCCCGAGGCGATGAGCGCCTTCGAGGCCCTCGACAAGGCGGCGCTCGCGGACGGCGCGATCCCGCGCAAGTACAAGGAACTGATGGCGCTCGCCGTCGCCCTCACGACGCAATGCCCGTACTGCCTCGAAGTGCACCGCGAGGCGGCGAAGAAGGCCGGCGCGACCGAGCAGGAACTCGCCGAGACCGTCTTCGTGGCGGTGGCCCTGCGGGCCGGCGCGGCGCTCACCCACGGCACGCACATCCTGCCCTGAGACAACAAGAAGCGCCCCGGCCTTGCGGCCGGGGCGCTCCCACTGACTAGGCTGAAGACCTGACGCTTACGCGGCCTTCTGGACGCTGCCCTCGATCGATTGCGGGCGGGCACCCGAGGCGATCTGGATCTGGCGCGGCTTCTTGGCCTCCGGGATCTCGCGGACGAGATCGACGTGGAGCAGGCCGTTCTCCAGCACCGCACCGGTCACCTGGACGTGGTCGGCGAGCTGGAAGCGCCGCTCGAACCCGCGGGCCGCGATGCCCTGGTGCAGGAACTCGGCCTGCTTGGCCTCGGCCTTGCGCTCGCCCTTCACGGTGAGGGCGTTCTCGCGGGTCTCGATCGACAGGTCCTGATCGGTGAAGCCGGCCACCGCGAGGGTGATCCGGTAGGCGTTCTCGGCCGTGCGCTCGATGTTGTAGGGCGGATAGGTCGGCGCCGCATCCGAGGTCACGAACTGGTCGAGAGCGGAAAACAGGCGGTCAAAGCCGACGGTCGAACGGTACAGGGGGGCGAGATCGAACTGACGCATGACATATTCTCCGTCTGAAGCAATATGTAGTCTTGTGGGACCGCCGCTGGGGCCGGCCCCGGTCTTGCGCGCCGCCGTATCGGCCGGCGCCCCTCGCATATTGGAGTGGTCTCTGGACTGGTCAAGACCGCCGCCGGAGGCGGATCGCGAATTTTTTCGAAGGGCGCGGACGG
This sequence comes from Methylobacterium sp. 174MFSha1.1, assembly GCF_900116815.1. Taxonomy (NCBI): domain Bacteria; kingdom Pseudomonadati; phylum Pseudomonadota; class Alphaproteobacteria; order Hyphomicrobiales; family Methylobacteriaceae; genus Methylobacterium; species Methylobacterium sp. 174MFSha1.1. The sequence goes on from NZ_FPCB01000022.1 coordinate 64,511, forward strand.
ACGCGGATCCCGCCCCACTTAATTAGGGTGTGCCGTGCCAGGATGCGGCGGATGCCAGCCTCGGAGGCCCTCCCGTGACCGTGCCGCTGCTCGCCACGCCCGACAATCCGATCCCGCCGGGGGCCACGCTCCTGACGGTCAGAACCGCCGACGGGCTCTCCTTACGCGTCGCCACCTGGGCGCCGACCGCGCGGGTCGTGCACGGCACGGTCTGCCTGGTGCAGGGCCGGGCGGAGTTCATCGAGAAGTACTTCGAGACCGTGACCGAACTGCGCGGCCGCGGCTTCCACGTCGTCGCCTTCGACTGGCGCGGGCAGGGCGGCTCGGACCGCACGGTCGAGGACCCGCACAAGGGCCACGTCGACGATTTCGCCGAGTACAAGCTCGACCTCGCGGCGGTGGAGACGCAGGTGATGGAGGCGCGGATGCCGCGGCCCTTCTTCGGCCTCGCCCACTCGATGGGCGGCGCGATCTGCCTCACCGCGGCGCGGGAGGGCTGGCTGCCGTTCAGCCGCCTCGTCGTGCTCGCCCCGATGGTGGCGATCTGCATGATCCGCCGGCCCAAGGCCGCGATGCGCCTCGCTGCTGTCCTGCGGGCGCTCGGCTACGGCCGCCGCTACGTGCCGGGGGGCTCGGCGGTCTCGATCGCCACCAAGCCGTTCCCGAACAACCGGCTCACCGCCGACCCGGTGCGCTACGCCCGCAACGCCGCGGCGGCGCTCGCGGTCAAGGCCGGCGCCATCGGCGATCCGACCATCGGCTGGCTCGCCGCCGCCTTCCGGGCGATGCGCCGCTTCGAGGATCCGCGCTATCCCCTCGGCATCCGCGTGCCGGTCCTGGTGGTGGCCGCCGGCGCCGATCCGGTCTGCAGCACCCCGGCGGTGGAGCGTTTCGCGGCCCGGCTGGCGGCCGGCCACACCATCACGCTCCGCGGCGCCCGCCACGAGATCCTGATGGAGCGCGACGCGATCCGCGAGCAGTTCTGGGCGGCGTTCGACGCCTTCGTGCCGGGGACGGCGGCGCCGCTCGCCGAAGGAACCCAGGAGGTGGCGAGGGCGGACGTGGCGTGACGCTCACCCGCGCCAGCGCAGGGTCTCGATCAGGGCGCGCAGGGCCGGGGTGACTTGGCGCGCCGGGTGATAGAGGTGGTATCCGGGAAACGGCAGGCACCAGGCATCCAGCACCTGGACGAGACGGCCCGCCGCGACGTCCTCGGCGACGTCCTGCTCCAGCATGTAGCCGAGCCCGACGCCCGCCCGCAGGGCCGCCCCCGCCAGGACGCCGTCATTGACGACGAGCCGGCCGCTCGCGCGCACCCGCATGTCGCGGCCGCCCCGAGCGAATTCCCAAGGCAACAGGCCGCCGCCGGCGAGCCGGTAATTGATGCAGTCGTGGTCCTCGAGGTCGGCCGGGCTCTCGGGAGGAGGCCGCCGGGCGAAGTAGCCGGGCGTGCCCACCACCACCGTGCGCAGGTCCGGCCCGACGCGCACCGCCAGCATGTCGCGCTCCACCGCCTCGCCGAAGCGGATGCCGGCGTCGAAGCCCGCCGCGACGATGTCGGTCAGCCGGTCGTCGGTCACCACCTCGACCGAGACCGCCGGATGGTCGAGGAGGAAGCCCGGCAGCGCCGGATCGAGCACGCTGCGGGCCGCCGCCAGGAAGGTCGTCAGCCGCAAGGTCCCCGAGGGGGCGCCGCGCCACTCGGCGAGGCCGGCGATCCCGCGGGCGACCTCGGCGAGCGCCGGATCGAGGGAGCGCAGCAGCCGCTCGCCCGCCGGCGTCGGGGCGACGCTGCGGGTGGTGCGGGCCAGCAGCCGCACGCCGAGCCGCGCCTCCAACCCCCGCATCGCGTGGCTGAGCGCCGAGGGCGACAGGCCGAGCTCGGCCGCCGCGCGGGTGAAGCTGCGTGCCCGCGCCACCGCCGCGAAGGCCGCGAGATCGTCGAGCGTGCCGCGCCGCATTCCTGAGCCCCGTTCACAAGCGCTTGCGGCCGATCCGGGCTAATCGCCCGTGATCCCTCACGCTATCCCGTGTCCCATCATCGAGGACATGCAGCAATGGACCTGTCGGATTATTGCACGCTCGGCCGTTCGGGCTTGGGCGTCAGCCCGCTCGCGCTCGGCACCATGACTTTCGGCACCGCCCGCTGGGGCCTCGACGAGGCAGGTGCCCGGGCGGTATTCGACGCCTATGTCGAACAGGGCGGCAACTTCGTCGACACCGCCGACCTCTATGCCGGCGGCGAGAGCGAGGCGATGCTCGGCCGCTTCATCGCCGAGCGTTCCTTGCGCGACCGGATCGTGCTCGCGACCAAGGCCGGCTTCGCGGCCGGCACCGGGCCGCATGCCGGCGGCAGCGGCGCCAAGCACCTCCACGCCGCCCTCGACGGCTCGCTGCGCCGCCTGCGGACCGACGTGATCGACCTCTACTGGCTGCACGTCTGGGACGGCGTCACCCCGGCCGAGGAGATCCTGGAGACGATGACCGGCCTCGTACGGGCCGGCAAGATCCGCTACTGGGGCCTCTCGAACGTGCCGGCCTGGCTCGCCGCCAAGACCGCGACCCTCGCGCAGGTGCGCGGCGTGCCGGGGCCGGTCGCGCTGCAATACTTCTACTCGCTGGTGAGCCGCGAGGTGGAGGACGAGCACGTCCCGCTCGCCCGCGAGTTCGGGATGGGACTGGTCCCGTGGTCGCCGCTGGCCTACGGGCTCCTGACGGGCAAGTACGACCGCGCCGCCGTCGAGGCGGGTGCCCCCCGCGGGGGCGGCCTGCCGGACGCCGCCGCCCCCGTCGGCGGGTCGCGGCCGGAGGGAGACAAGCGGCTCGACGGCGCCAACCCGTTCGGCGACAGCCTGTTCACCCCGCGCAACTGGGAGATCGTCGCGGCTGTGGGCCGGGTGGCCGAGGCGCTGGGACAGACGCCGGCCCGCGTCGCTCTCGCCTGGGTGATGGGGCGGCCGGGCGTCGCCTCGACCCTGATGGGGGTGAGCCGCCCGGGTCAGGTCGCCGATAATGTCGCGGCGCTCGACCTCGTCCTGCCGCCCGAGCACCGCGCCGCCCTCGACGTGGCGAGCGCCCAGGCCGAGCCGCGGATGCTCTACGCCCTGTCGCGCCTTCCCTTGCGGAGTCGGGTGGTGTTCGGGGGCGCCGCGATGCGCGGGATGGCGGACTGATATCCTACCCGTTCAGGAGCGCCATGGCCGCCTCGTGCAGCCGCTTGTCCCCCGCCGCCACGATCCGTCCGCCCTTGGCGGCGGAAGTTCCCTCCCAGGTCGTGACGACGCCGCCGGCGCCCTCGATCACCGGAATCATCGCCACGATGTCGTAGGGCTTGAGCGAGGCCTCGACCACGAGGTCGATGTGGCCGGCGGCGAGCATCGCGTAGGCGTAGCAATCGGCGCCGTAGCGGGCGAGGCGGGTGGCTTTCTCCACCCGCTCGTAGGCCTGCCGGTCTGCCGTGCCGTCGCCGAACAGGCGCGGGTCGGTGGTGTGCAGGATCGCCTCGGAGAGGTCGCCCTTCCGGCGGGTGCGCAGGCGGCGGCTCCCGTGCGGGCCCTGGTAATGCGCGGCCTCGCCGTCGCCGAAGAAGCGCTCGCCGGTGAAGGGCTGGTTCATCAGGCCGTAGCAGGGCACGCCGCCGCGGGTGAGCCCGATCAGCGTGCCCCAGATCGGCAGGCCGGCGATGAAGCCGCGGGTGCCGTCGATCGGGTCGAGCACCCAGACGTATTCGGCGTCCGGATTCTCGGTGCCGAATTCCTCGCCCAGGATGCCGTGGTCGGGGAAGCTGCGCTTGATCAGTTGGCGCATCACCGCCTCGCCGGCCCGGTCGGCCTCGGTGACCGGATCGAAGGCGGCGTGTCCGTCGGCCTTGTCCTCGGTGGCGAGAGCGGTGCGGAAGAAGGGCAGGATGGCCTGGCCCGACTGGGTGGCGAGCTCGTCCACGAACCGCGCGAAATCCACCACGCTCATGCTGTCCCCGATTCCCGCTCGCCTGGGCCTGCGGCCCGCTTCCCCGGATCGAAAGGGCGGCGCAGGCCCGGCGTCAAGCCCCGGGGCATCGCCCCGGGCCCTCGGGTCAGGCCTCTTCGTGCTCGGGCTCGGGCTCCCGGGCCGGGGCGGGGGAGGGCGCAGGGGAAGGGGGCGGCAGGGTGCGCAACGCCTCCAGGCAGGCTTCGACGCCTTCGCGCAAGGAGACCGCGTAGTGGTCGGCGCCGAGCGAGTCCCGGGCGCCGGGATCGCTCAGCACCGCGTCGTCCGCCGGCCACAGGCCCACCAGCACCTGCGCCGCCGGCGCCCGGCGCCGCACCCGCTGGATCAGGTAGCGCAGATGGGCCGGCTTGCCGCTGATCTCGAGGTAGGAGATGCAGATCATCCGCGCCGCACTCGCATCGAGCGAGGCGATCTCCGACCGCGACACCGCCTCGAACGGGACCACCCGTGTGCCGAAGCCGTGCTTGTCGAGGAGCTGGGCCAGCATCATCGAGGCGGCCTCGTCGAGCGGCCCGCGGCCGGCGACGCAGAGCACCGCGCCCTCGCGCCGCCATTCTTCCGGCAGCTGGTCCGGGGCGGGGGCGTCCGGCACCGCGGGGGCGGCCTCGCAGGGCATCTCCTCGTCCTGGCGGCCCGACAGGAGGCGCCCGGCGAGGGTGGGCTTTACCTCCGGCGCCACGTCGTCCCGGGTGGCGAGATCCTCGATCAGCTGCGCGATGCCGACGCGGATGCGATCGAGCTGGCTCTCGGTCAGCACGCCGCGGCGGGCGTCGGTGGCGGCGAGCTGGAGGCCTTTCAGCGCCACCTCGTCGTAGTACGAGGACAGCGAGCACTGGGCGAGGATGACCTCGGCCAGCTCCTGCGCCTCGTCGGGATCGTCGGCCAGCATGCGCTGATAGAAGTTCTCGACCGGGGTCAGGGCCGGGCGGTCGCCGAACAGCACGTCGAGGAATTCGAGCTTGTCGACGTGGCGGCCGAGCACGACGAGGCAGACGGTGAGCGGCGTCGAGAGCAGGAGCCCGACCGGCCCCCACAGCCAGGTCCAGAACAGGGCCGAGACCAGCACCGCGAAGGGCGACAGCCCGGTCGAGTGGCCGTAGACCAGCGGCTCGATGAACTGGCCGACCAGCGGTTCGAGCACGATGAACAGGGCGGCGGTCGCCAGCACCATGTTCCAGCCCGGATCGACGGCGGCGGCCAGCATCAGCGGCAGCAGGGCCGACAGGAAGGCGCCGATATAGGGCACGAAGCGCATCAGCGCGGTGAAGATGCCCCACAGGATCGGATTCGGCACGCCGATCAGCCACAGCCCGGTGCCGATGGCGAGGCCGAATCCCGCATTGAGCGCGAGCTGGACCAGGAAGAACCGGCTCAGGCGCCGCGCCGCGTCGTCCATCGCCACGGTGGTGCGGTGCAGGTCGCTGGAGCCGACGAGGCGGATCATCCGGTCGCGCAGATCCTCGCGCTGCACCAGGATGAAGATCAGCACCACGAAGACGATGCCGAGAGTGGCGAGCGGCGAGACGACCGGGGCCAGCAGCTTCTCGGCGAGTTCGACCGGGCTCGGCTCGCGGTCGCGCACCTCGACCAGGACCGGCTTGTCGGGGTTCTGCACCGCGGGGGGCGGGGCGCGCCTGCCCTCGGGCTTCTGCTCCTTCTGATCTTGTTTCTGATCTTGCGGCTTCTGCTCGGGCGCCCCGGCCTGCTGGATCTGGTGGTTGATGCTGCGGAGATACCCGGCCATGTCGCCCAGCGGCCCGGCCTTCAGGTTCTCGGCCTTCTGGGCGATGGTGCGCTGGTAGCGCGGCAGGCCGGTCGAGAGATCGGCGACCTGCATGCCGATGAGGCCCCCTAAGCCCGCCACCACGGCGAGCAGCAGCAGCACCGCGACGCCGACGGAGGGAAGCCGCCCGAGCCGGAGCTTGCGCAGCAGCGCCACCAGCGGCCCGATCACGAAGCTGAGCAGCACCGCGATGGCGATCGGGATCAGGATCTCGCGGCCGAAATACAGGGCCGCCACGATCACCGCCGCGATGACCAGCGGCGCCGCGAGGCCGTCGCCGGGGGTCTCGGCGGCCTGGACCCGGGCCGGCGCCATCGGAAAGCTCCGCCTGCGATCGTCTCGCGCATCCGCCATGCGACGCTTCACTCCCGCGCGCGCGGCACCGCCGTGGCGCCACGCTTCCATGGGGGAGGAACGGGGTGCGCGGCGAAACGATCCGCCGGTGACCTTGGGCCATCCTCGCGAAAACGTGTCCGCGCCTACTCGATCCGCACCATCACGCTGTCGCTCGCCCCCGTCGCGTCGAGCACCGAGATGCGCACGAAGCCGGCCCCGTCGGGCTGCCACTCGGCCTGGCGTCGGTCCGATTCGGTCACCGGCAGCCCACCGACGAGCCAGGTCAGCGGCAGGGTGCCGCCGAGCGCCTTGAGGGCGAGGCCGGCGGGCGCCCCCTCCAGCGCGCCGAGGTCGATCCGCGCCCCGTCCGGCGGGTAGGCGATGCGCAGGCGGTCGGTCGGTCCCGCCTCGCGGCGCAGGTGGCGCAGGGGCGGCGGCAGGGCGGAGGTCGTCGCGACCAGCGCGTCGCGGGGACGCGGCACCGGCTCGGGGTCGCCGCCGAGGCGCGCGACCGCGTCGAACAGCAGCGGCGCGGCGGCGACCCGCCCGACGAGGCCCGGCACCCCGGCCCCGTCCGGGCGCCCGAGCCACACCGCGACCGTGTATCGGTGGTCGAACCCGACCGCCCAGGCGTCGCGGTAGCCATAAGACGTGCCAGTCTTGTAGGCGAGGCGGTTCGGCAGCGCGCTCTCGGGCGGCGGCGTGCCCCGCAAGACGTCGGCGACGTACCAGGCCGCCACCGGCTCGGCGATGCGCGGCGGCACCGCGTCCGCGACCGGGATGTCGAGGCGGCGCTTCAGCGCCGGCACCTCGCCGCCGCGGGCGAGCCCGGCATAGAGCCGCGCGAGGTCGGCGAGCGTGATGCCCAATCCCCCGAGCGCGACCGGCAGGCCGGGCGCGGCGTCCCGCGGCAGGACGATGCCGGCGCCGGCGGCGCGCAGGCGGGCGATGAAGCGGGCCGGCCCCACCGCCTCCATCAGCTCCACCGCCGGCACGTTCAGCGAGAGCTGGAGCGCGCGCCGCGCCGTCACCGTGCCCTGGAAGGTGAGGTCGAAATTCTCCGGCGCGTAGGAGGCGCCGAACCGGGACGGACGGTCCTCGATCAGCGTCTCGGGATGCGCGAGCCCCGCTTCGAACGCCATGGCGTAGACGAAGGGCTTGAGGGCGGAGCCCGGCGAGCGCAGAGCCCCCGTCATGTCGATGGCGCCCGCGCGTGCCGCGTCGAGGTAGCCGGCGCTGCCGACCTGGGCCCTGACCTCGCCGGTGGCGTTGTCGATGACGAGAACCGCCGCCGACAGGCCGGGGCCGAGAGACGCCGCCCGCTCGGCCACGAGCGGTTCGAGCCGTCCCTGCAGCCGCGCGTCGATCGCGAGCCGATGCACCGCCCGCCCCGGCTCCTGCGCCAGGGCGGCCTCGGCGGCGTGGGGCGCCAGCATCGGGAAGGGTTTTCGGGAATGCGGCACCGGCTCGGCCTTGGCGGCTGCCGCGTCCGCCGCCGGCACCACGCCGCGGGCGGCGGCGATGTCGAGCACCCGGTCGCGGGCCCGCCGGGCGGCGTCCGGGAAGCGGTCGGGCCGCCGCCCTTCCGGCGCCTGCGGCAGGGCGACCAGCAGGGCGGCCTCGGCCAGCGTCAGCCGCGCCGGCTCGCGCCCGAAATAGGCGAGGCTCGCCGCTCGCAACCCCTCGACCGGCCCACCATAGGGCGCGAGGGCGAGGTAGAGCCGCAGCACCCCGTCCTTGCCGAGGCGCCGTTCCAGTTCGATCGCCCGGGCGATCTGGCGCAGCTTGGCGGCGAGCGAGCGCTCGCCCCGCGGCTCGACGAGGCGCGCCACCTGCATCGACAGGGTCGAGGCTCCCGACACGATCCGCCCCGCCGCGAGCCACTGCCCGGCGGCGCGCAGGAGCGCCGCCGGGTCGATGCCGGGATGCGACCGGAAGCGCCGGTCCTCGTAGGCGGTCAGCATGGCGAGGAAGCGCGGATCGACGGCCTCCGGTTCGAGCGGCAGCCGCCAGCGGCCATCCGTGGTGGCGAAGGGGCGCAGCAGCGTGCCGGCCCGGTCGAGGACGATGGGGGAGCGGGCCTGCGCGGCGGCGAGGTCGAGGGGCGGGAGACGGGCGAGGGTGGTCCAGAGCCAGGCGGAGACGGCGAGACCGGCGGCGAGGCCCGCGAGCCCCAGGGCGGCCCCGAGGCGCCGGATCGTCGGTGTCGTGCGCGCTCCCATCCCCCGTCGTCCCGTGCCCGTTCTGCCGTGCCGTCGATGCCGGGGCGATCCTGACGCATTTCCCACGCGGCGGCGACCGGGCACGTTCGATTGCGTCGCGCCGCGACTCTGAGAGCGTGTTTGATCGGAATCCCACAGAGTTGAAACCCTGCATGTCATTCCGGGGCCGCGCAGCGGAGCCCGGAATCCAGAACCGCAGATGGTTCAGGACTGAGCAGAAGCCGTTCCGTCTTCTTTTGCAAATCCTGAGGTTCTGGATTCCGGGCTCCGCTCCGCGGCCCCGGAATGACACGGAGGGTGATAAGCCTGTAGAGGCCAGTCGAACAGGCTCTGAGGTTTGGCGGACCTGCTGGCTCTTGGCGGGAACTTCTCGGCCCTCCGTCCCGTTGCTCTTATGGCGAAGTTCAGCCGTTGCGGACGGTCGAACCGGCCTGAGCGGGGTGAGCAGCATGTGGTTGTCGAGATGGATCGCCCCGGTCGCCGCGCTCGTCACGGTTGGTACGGGCGCCTTCGCTCAGGGCGCCCCGGTGCCGAACGTCAATGATTGCACGTTCATCCGCGATCCGGTCGCCCTGCGCGACTGCATCGACCTGTATCAGGGCCAGCGCCTCGCCCCGGGCCCCCGCTCCGCCGCCCTCCAGGCCGCGCCGAAGCTCGACGAGTCCCTGATCGCGGCGGCCGGCCCGATCGAGGCGTCCCCCCGCTCGATCCGCCGCGGCCGGTCGGTGCGCAGGCCGGCCCCGCCGGAACCGGCGAATCCCGTCGCGATCCCGCAAGTGGCGCCGTCGCTATCTCAGTAGACGGCCTGCTCAGTAGACGGCCTGCACGATGCAGGCGGCGCCGGCGGCGTTGAGGGTGGCGCAGAGGCCCTTCTCGGAGCGCGGCTCGGGCACGGAACGGGCGGTGCGCGCCGGATGGCCCAGGCCCTGCGTTGTCGCGGCGGCGCGGCCCCGGAGGGCCTGGCGGTCGCGCGGCGCGGTCGAGGCCCAGCGCGCGGGCCGGGCCGGACCGGCCGTCGCGTGCCAGGCCGGGCCCCACAACGCGCGCCCCGTCGTGCCCCAGGCCCCTGCCGAGCCCAAAGCCGCGGTCGTGCCCAAGGTTGCGGTCGCACCGAGGGCCGCGGCCCAGGCCGTGCCGCCCATCGGCCGGCTCGCGGTCGACAGGAGGGCGGCGCCGGGCGGGGCCCAGTCCTCGACGGCCCGGCCGGTGATCTGCCGGACGTAGTTCTGCGTCTCCATCGGCAGGGCCGAGCGCCCGTCGAGCCAGTTCCGTACCCGTTGCGGGCCGGCATTGTAGGCCGCCGCGGCGAGGCCGAGATTGCCGAACCGGGCCTGGTGCTCGCGGAGCAGGGCAGCGGATTTCGGGATCGCCTCGCTCGGGTCGAAGGGGTCGCGCAGCCCGCGCTCGGCCGCGGTGTAGGGCATGAACTGGGCGATGCCCTGGGCGCCGGCCCGGCTCACCGCCCGGGGATCGAGGCCGCTCTCCTGGCGCAGGAGGCGCAGGAAGAAATCGGGCGGCAGGTCGTTGGCGTGGGCTGCCACGACGATCAGGGCGCGGATGTCGTCCCGGCCCGGAAACAGGGGCGCCCAGGCGGGCTCGGGGAACGGGTTCGAGGGGCGGGCGACGATGACGAGACCGTCGGCCGCCTCGATCCCGGCGAACGGGCCGCCGCGGGCGGCGGCTGGGTCCCGGTCGCCGGCCGCCCATGCGGGCCCGCCGGCCAGGATGAGCGCCGCCGCGAGACGTGCCGCGAGCGGGCGCTCCACGGGACGGGCGATGCTGGCGAGCCCGGTCATGGGGGGCGCTCCCGGTCGGTCTTCTCAGGACTTCGCCACGACCGGCCGGTCCGCCACCGGCACGGATTCGGGCTGGGCGAGCGGGGTCGGCTTGTCGCGCATCAGGTAATCCTCGATCAGCCGGGACGAGGCGGTCGGGTCGCGGAAGCGCCAGAGCTTCTTGCGGGCGCCCTCGAGGATCGTCGCGTAGACCGCGAGGTCGATCGCCTCGCGGACCGCCATCTGGGTCGGCTCGTTGCGCGTCACCCCGGCCTCGACCTGGAGGAGCTTGGCGACCGCGACGTAGCGGTAGGCGTTGGCGTTGAGGCCGACCGAGTAGATCGTCTTCGTCACCGTGACGCTGTTGAGCACCTCGCCGGTCTGGACCGAGACGATGCGCATCGCCACCGTGACCTCGTCGCGGCGGTAGCGCGTGTCGCCGCCGATGCCCAGAAGGTTGGCGCCCGCCCCGCCGGTGACCGTGTTGGCGTCGTAGCCGATGATGCCGCCCTCGACGATCAGCCCCGCGAAGCGGATCGGCGGCAGGGGCTTGGCGTCGGTCCCCTCGAATTCCTGGCGCGTCGCCCGGATGAGCTGGCGCTCCTGGAGCAGGTTGGCGAGGCCCGTCCGCTCGACCACCGAGAACCACCGCCCGCCGCCGGCCCGGCGCAGGGCGTCGACCACGAAGGCGCCCCCGCCCTGGGTCACGGCGCGGGAATACTCGGCGATGTTGTCGTTGGGCTTGTTCTGCCCGGTCAGGTCGGGAAAGCTGTAGATCGCGACGTCGATCTTGCGCGCCGGCGGCGGCAGCGTCTCGAGGTTGAGGTCCGTCGGCGACGGCGTCGTCACCACGGGCGCCTCGGCGAGCGGCTCGCGGATCCAGGTCGTGCCGCAGCCCGCCAGGGCCGGGGCGAGGAGGGCCGCGCAGGCGGCGCCGAGCCGCCACTGCCGGATGGCGCGGAGCCGGCGCCGCGACGCGAGAGATGCGATCATGATCGGGCTGCGGCGTCAGGGCGCGCCGGAGAGCGGGGCCGCGCCCGATCCGCCACCGAGCGTCGCCGTCGCCGGCACCACCACCGTCGTCGTCGTCGTGCCGTCGAAGATCTGGAGCTGGATGTTGGTGCCGACCCGCTGGAACGTCACGGTCGAGCCGCCGAAGCTGTAGCTGCCGCTCTGCTGCGCGTTCTCGCCGAAGATCGCCTGCGTGATCTGGTTGGCGAGCGAGCTGTAGATCTGGGCCTGGAGCTGCTGCGAGAAGATCTGGCCGGGCGTCGTCCCGGTCGCGCTGCTCTGCTGGGCCGAGAAGAGCTGCTGCAGGCGCTGAGCGCGCCGCGCGGCGTCGTTCTGCGCCGTGGCCTCGGCCTGCAGCCAGGCGCCGTTCAGCGGGCTGCCGCCGAAGGACGGGTTGACCGGCTGGTAGACGAGGCTGCCGGCTTGCGCCGCGCCGGCGAGCGTCGCGAGAGCAAGAGCCGCGAAGGTCTGGGCCAAGGGCCCGGTGAGCGTGATCCGGAGCATGGTTCTACTTGCGTGAGACCGAGACGCTGCCGCCGTTGCCGACTTGCGTGATGCTGATCGGCAGCGGATTGTTGCCCTGCTGCTGCGCCGTGACGGTGTTGCTGTCGCCGCGCACCGTCACGGTCGCGGCCGCGCCGTTGCCGTCCTGGCGGGTGCCGACGGTGTTGGTGTTGCCGAACACCGTGACGCTCGACTGGTTGAAGCTGCCGGACTGTTCCTGCGTCACGGTGTTCCGGGCCCCCACGATGCTCTGGAACGCCGCGTTGGCATTGCCCGACATATCGACCGTCGAGGTGTTGCCGAAGCCGGACTGGAGGACGCGGGCCTGGCTTCCCGCCGGCACGGTGGGAAGCGCGGGACCCGGGGACATCAGCGTGATGCCGGACTGGCTGCTCAGGATGTAGTCGGCCTCCTGGATCGCCGGGCGGGAGACGCCCGCCTCCGGCCGGATCATCCGGACCTGAACCTGATCGATGGTCACGCGATCCTGCGCCGCCGCCGGGGTCACAGTCGCACCGACACAAACGGCCAGCAGGAGCCCGGCTCGGCTGCCGCCAGTTCCATGACCGATCATGCTCCCTCCCGATCTTCGCTGTCTATGATCAAATCATCGCTTCCGGGCGATGTATAGATGTCGCGATCTGTTCATGTGTGGGAATCTGCTCCTGTTGCCGTCTTGACACATTCGCGGCTTGATTGGAGACGTTATGCGCATTTAGCTTGGAGATACCCTGGGTCACTGTGCTCGCGCGAATAGAAGAGGAGATTGTCGGGAAAGAAGAGCCGATCCGGAACGCCGGGTCGGGCGGCGGCGGCGGTGGCGCGATGCTCGCCGGTTACAGCGAATCGGTGCGCTGGTGGCCGCAGCGGACGGTGGTGCCGTTGAATGCGATCCGGGCGTCGAGGACGAGCTCGCCCGCCGGGGCGACGCTCACCAGGACCTGGCCGAAGCCGCGGGTCTCGCCGGCGCCGGTCGCGAAGCCGCCGGCCTGCTCCATCACCGCCGATCCGGCCGCGTCCGATTTGCGGACCTGGAGGCTGTAGCGCCCCGACAGCGCCTCGGACGTCGTGATCCGCACGGCGATCCGGGCGCCGTCCAGGGAGCGGCTCTCGACGACGATGCAGGTCGCCGGGCCTGCCGCGGGCAGGTCGATGGTGGGCATCGCTCGGCCTCCTCGTGCATCGGCCTCGCCGGCCCGATGGTGCAGTCCCGGGACGAAAGGCCAGCCCTGGCGGGCTGGCCAAGTCTCTCGTCTCTCTCGTCCGCCCGCGTGCCTCGGAGCGGTGACCGGAATCGCCGCCCCAGGGCCTTGCGGGCCGCCGGCGCTCAGCGCTGACGGATGGTCACGCTGTTGTTGTTGCCGGCCTGGGCGAAGAGGGCGTTGGACGAGGAGAGGCCGTTCTGGAGGACCGAGGCGGAGTTTCCGACGCCGTACTGGTAGCCGCCGGCGCCGACGCCCGCCGTTCCGAACTGGGTGATGCCGGCAGTGTTGTAGCTTCCGATCTGCAGCAAGCCCGCGTAGTTGTACGTGCCGGACTGCTCGATGGCGCCGCTGTTGTTGTTCCCCTGCTGCACCACGACGGCATAGGCGTTGATGGCCGTGCTGTTCTGGCGGATCTGGGCCGTGTTGCTGTCGCCGAACTGGAACAGGCCGGCGTAGGTGTTGTTGGCGTTGGCTTCGGTGATGATCGAGCCGGTGTTGCCGTCGCCGCGCTGCTGGAACTGGGCGACACCATTGCCGCCGCCCTGATTCACATAGACCTTGTTGCCGTCGCCGCGCTGGAACGAACCGCCGCTGGTCGGGTTAAAAATAAAAGTATCGCGAAAATAATTACCGGAGGAAGTGACGACGGAATTGTTGGATCCGGGCTGGATGATATTTAGTTCGTTATTATTGCCGTTCTGGAGAACGGAATTCACATTGGTGAAGGCGCCGTTGCCGTTGTTTTCAGTAATATTGGCGGCGGAAAGATCGATGGTGTTGTTCAGATAACCGGCCTTGTTGTTCTGACCGATCGTCTGGTCGATCGTCGCTTTGTTGGTGCCGCCACGCTGGACGACGATGGCCTCGTTGACAGTGGGGGCGCTGCTCAGCACAGGAGAGATCGCCTGCTGCGCCGAAGCAGTACCGGCGAAAGCGACCACGAACAGCGCAACGGAGCCGAGAAGAACGGACTTGGACATGACGACACTCCCTTGATCAGTCTATGCTGAGTTGAATGTAGGCTTCGGCCTGTGCGCATCGATCGCTTCATTGCGACTTAACGCTTCGTTTACCTACACACGCTGGACCCATCTGATCAAGCAGGCGCCATGGTCGAAGAAACTCAATCTACGTGCGTATTTCATCAATCAAAGGTTGGTATTTCGGGTCGACGGCCGACCGTTCGAGCACGAACAATCGATAGACGATTCAATGGTTTAGCTCTTCCGGCCGGTTTGCCCCCGGCTCGGCGGCCGCGATGACCTGATCTGGTCTCATCGTTCGAATGATCCCCCGATTACAACTTTGTGCTATTTTTGCAACCTGCCGGCTACTTCGGAAGCGGTAGGGCTTGAACCGACCGGCGAAGGTGGCAGTGTGTGTCATGGCTTGTATTGACGGTCGGTCCGGCCGCGGCTCGATTGTCGCCGGACCGGCAGAGCCGATGACGAACCATGAAGGCGCCCAGTCAAGGGCGTGGTGATCGGGGGGAGAAGGGGATGCAGCGTCTTCGTCCAGCGCGCGGGAGCGCCCGGCTCCTCGTCGCGGTCGTCGGATTGGCCGGACCGGCCCTCGCGCAGACGGCACCGCCCCCGCCGGCCCCGGTCGGCCTCGCCTCCCATCAGCAGGTTCAGGCCGGCCTCGCCGCCGGCCAGCCGGCCGCCGTCCCCACCCCTGCCCAAGCCGCCGCCGTGCCGCCGCCGGCTGCCCCCGGCTGCGATTCCGCCTGCGTGCGGGCGAATTCCGAGACGGCCGCCCAGCTCTGCGCGCCCCGCGTCGAGGCGGAGGCGCCGACGGATTTCGAGTGGGTCAGCCGGCCGTTCGCCAAGATCTTCCAGCAGGCCGAGGCGCCGGAGGGCGCTTCGGCCCTGGTGCGCTACCGGGGCGACTCGATCCGCTTCCTGAGCCCGCAGAAGGACTGGGTCCGCGTCACCTACGAGTGCGGCTTCGACGCCGGCAAGCGCGCGGTGGAGTACGTCCGGGTCCGCCTCGGCCGCCTCGACAAGGCGGCGCCGGCGGCCCCAGCGCAGGCGCAGCAGGCGAGCCCGCCGGCGCAGGGCCGCGCGCCGCAGCCGGGCCAAGCGCGTACGGCGCAGGCCGCTCCCGTGATGCCGGCGAGCCAGCAGGTCGCCACCGCGGCGCCGGTGCCGAAGCGGATCCGCCCCTCGGAGCCGAGCGAGATCGAGATCCGGCAGGTGGATACCCGCGCGAGGACGGCGCGCCCGTGAGCGGGGCCGGACCTGAATCCCGGACCGGGCGGGCGGCCGCGCGGGGGCGGACCGCCCTCCTGCTGCTGCCGCTGCTCGCGACCGGCTCCCTCGCGCAGACGAGCCCCACCAGCGTGAACGATTGCACGCTCCTGCCCGATCCCGGCGCGCTGCGGCGCTGCCTGGACCAGGTCGAGGGGCGGGTCGCCAATCCGGCAGGGCTGCCCGGCGCGTCGGCCGCGACGGCCCTCGACGCGGTGGCCCCGGCCCAGGCGCAGCCCCGCGGCGCGGCGGATCCTTCGCCGCCGGCGCGCCGCCAGGACGATTTTCTCAAGGACAAGGCCGCGCCGTGGGACGGCCCCGCTCCGGGCCGCGCCGTCATCGACCTGCGCTGAAGCCCGGGACGGCCTTCCCGCCGTCGCGCGGCCGGGCGACGACATGCGCTACAGGAACGGCGCCGGATCCTTCGGGTCGCGCGCCGGCTTCACGTCGCGCCGGTTCCACCACCCGCCGCCGAGCGCCTGGAACAGGGCCGCTGTATCGGCGTACTGGTTGGCTTGCGCCTGGGCCTGGGTCACCACGGCCTGGAGGTAGGCCGATTGGGTGATCAGCAGCGAGGCGCTGCTGACCGCGCCGAGGCCGAACTGCTTGCGCACCAGTTCCACGCTCTGCCGGCTCGCCGTGGCGGCGGCGTTGGCGGCCGCCACGGCGCGGCTGTCGGCCTGGAGGGCGCGCAGGGCATCGGCGACGTTCTGGTAGGCGGTGATGACGGTCGCGCGGTACTGCGCCTGCGCCGCGACCAGCGTCTCCTCCGCCGCCTGCTGGCGCCGGAAGAGGGTGCCGCCGTCGAAGAGCGGCTGGGCCACCGCGCCGGCGATGGTCCAGAGGCTGGCGGCCGGATTGAGCAGGGCGGCGAAGTTGGTCGCGCTGGCGCCGACCGCGCCCGAGATGGTGAATTGCGGCAGGCGGTTGGCCACCGCGACGCCGACCTGGGCGCTCGCGGCGTGGACCGCGGCTTCCGCGGCCTTCACGTCCGGGCGCTGCTCGATCAGCCGCGAGGGCAGGCTCACCGGTAGGGTGCGGGGCAGGTGCAGCGAGGCCAGGGTGAAGGTCTGGCTCACCTCCTCGCTCGGGAAGCGGCCGGCGAGCGCCGTCAGCAGGTTGCGCTGCTGCGCCAGCGCGCGCTGCAGGGGCGGCAGCAATTGCTGCGATTGGGCGAGGAGCGCGGTCTGCTGCACCACGTCGGCACCCGCGACCTGCCCGGCATTCTGCTGCTTGGTGATCAGGGTCAGGAGGTCGGTCTGGGCCTGGATCACCTTCTCGGTCGCGGCGATCTGGGCCCGCAGGGAGGCTTCCTGGATCGCCGCCGCGACGACGTTGGAACTCAGCGTGAGGGTGGCCGCCTCCAGCTGCCAGAGCTGGCCCTCGGCCTGCGCCGCCTGCGATTCCAGGGCGCGACGGGTGCCGCCGAACACGTCGGGGGCGAAGCTCACCGTCACCTGCGGGGTGACGAGGCTGTAGAGCAGCGAGTTGTCGTTGAGCGGCGATTGCAGGTCGCCGCCCGGGGCCTTGTTGGCGGAGGCCTGCGCGTTGAAGCCGACCTGCGGGAAGAGCGCGCCGCGCTGCGCCTCCGTGGTGGCCCGCGCCGCCCGCAAGCTCGCCTGGGCCGCCTCGAGGTTCGGGTTGCGGGCGAGCGCCTCGGTCACCAGGCTGTTGAGGGCCTTCGAGCGAAACAGCGTCCACCACTCGCCCGGCACGTCGCGCCCGGCGGCGAAGGTCTGCCCGGGCGCGCCGTTGCGGCGATCCTCGGCGCTGGTGTCCGGGTTGCGTAAGGACTCCCTGGTGTAGCGGGAGACCGGCGGCGGCGTCGCGCCCTGGAAATCGGGCCCGACCATGCAGGCCGAGGCCGAGGCGGCCGCGAGCGCCGCCGCCAGGATGCGGGCCGCGGTGCGCGCGGCGGGGCGGGGCCTCGCCTCGTCGCCCGAGCCCGCGTCGCCCGGATCCGTCTCGTCCAGGTCCGGGCCGTCCGTCGCCATGCGCTCCGCCGAGGAGACGGCAGAGGCCGCGCGCGGGGCCGTGATCGCGGTCGAGAAGCGCAGGAGGGTGCGCATGGAAGAGGGCATGCTGGCGGAGGCAGGGGAGAGCGAGTCGGGTCGGGACAGCATCTCGCTCATTCCGCCGCCTCCGGCTGTCGCGCCGCGGCCACAGGCACCCGCGGACGGTGGTGCGAGAAGGCCGCGATCAGCACCGGCAGCACCACCAGGATCAGGATCGGCGCGAGCAGGATGCCGCCCACCACCACCAGCGCCAGGGGCTTCTGCACCTGCGAGCCGATGCCGGTCGAGACGGCGGCCGGCAGCAGGCCGACGCAGGCCGCGACGCAGGTCATCATCACCGGGCGCATCCGCACGTCGGCGGCGTGGTGGATGGCCTCCGACCGCGCCCAGCCCTCGTCCATCAGCTGGTTGCAGTAGGAGAGCAGGATCACGCCCTCCATGGTCGAGATGCCGAACAGCGCGATGAAGCCGATCGCCGCCGAGACCGAGAACGCCGTGCTGGTGAGCACCAGCGCGAAGATGCCGCCGATCAGCGCCATCGGGATCACGCTGAGCGTCAGCAGGGTGTCGGTGAGGGAGGCGAAGTTGACGTAGAGCAGGAGCGCGATCAGCCCGATCGTCAGCGGCACCACGAGCTTGAGGCGCGCGATCGCGCCCTGCAGGTTGGTGAACTCGCCGACCCATTCGAGGTGGTAGCCGGCCGGCAGCTCGACCTGCTCGGCGACGCGGCGTTGCGCCTCGATCACCGCGCCGCCGAGGTCGCGGCCGCGCACGCTGAACTTGACCGGGATGTAGCGCTCCTGGTTCTCGCGGTAGATGAAGGCGGCGCCCGAGACGAGCTGGACCTGGGCGATCTCCGAGAGCGGCACCTGCATCACCCCGCCGCTCGGATTCGTCACCCCGACCGTGATGTTGCGGATGGTCTCGAGCGAGCGGCGGTATTCCGGCGCCAGCCGCACCCGCATCGGGAAGTGGCGGTCGCTGCCGTACTCGTAGAGGTCGCCGGCGGCCTGGCCGCCGATCGCCGCCGAGATCGTGGTGGCGATGTCGCCGGGGGCGAGGCCGTAGCGGGCGGCGCGCGCCCGGTCGATGTCGATCCGCACCGTCGGCTGGCCGAGGGAGGTGAACACCGCCAGATCCGTCACCCCGGGGATCGTGGCGAGCGCCGCCTTCACCTCGTTCGCGGTGCGGGTGATCTGTTCGAGGTCGGTGCCGTAGATCTTGACCGAGTTCTCGCCCTTCACGCCCGAGGCCGCCTCCTGGACGTTGTCCTGGATGTACTGCGAGAAGTTGAACTCGATGCCGGGCAGCTCCTCGCGCAGGCGGCCCGAGATCTCGTCGATCAGCTTCTCCTTGGTGAGGCCGGGCCGCCACTGGTCGGCGGGCTTCAGGGGGGCGAAGATCTCGACGTTGAAGAAGCCGGTGGCGTCGGTGCCGTCGTCGGGCCGGCCCTGGTGGGAGACGACCGTGGTCACCTCCGGGTAGGAGCCGATCAGCTTGCGCATCCGCTCGACGTAGGGGTTGCCGGCCTCCAGCGAGATCGAGGCCGGCATCGTGCCGCGGATGTAGAGGTTGCCCTCTTCCAGCGTCGGCAGGAACTCGAGGCCCAGCGTGCGCATCGCCACGCCGGTGCAGCCGAGCATCGCTAGCGTCATCAGGATGGTCAGGACCCGGTTGTTCAGGGTGAAGCCCTGGAGCGGCCGGAACAGCGCGCGCAGGATCTTGACCACGATGGTGTCGCGCTCCTCGACGTGGTTCGGCAGGATGAGCGCCGAGAGCGCCGGCGACACCGTGTAGGTGGCGAGCAGGCCCCCGACCAGCGCGTAGGCGTAGGTCTTCGCCATCGGCCCGAAGATGTGGCCCTCGACGCCGGTCAGGGTGAAGAGCGGCAGGAAGCCGACGATGATGATCGAGGCGGAGAAGAAGATCGCCCGGTTCACCTCGCGCGCCGCCGACGCAATCAGCCCGAGCTTGACGCCGCTGCCGGCTTTCGTCGGTCCCTTGTGCTCGGCGAGGTGGCGGAAGATGTTCTCCACCATGATCACCGTCGCGTCGACGATGAGGCCGAAATCGATCGCCCCGAGGGACAGGAGGTTCGCGGACTCGCCCCGCGCCACCATGATGGTGATGGCGAAGCCCAGGGCGAAGGGGATGGTGGCCGCGACGATGATCGCGCTCTTCAGGCTGCCGAGGAAGAGCCACTGCACCAGGAACACCAGCACCACGCCGAAGACGAGGTTGTGCATCACCGTGTGGGTGGTGGTGTGGATGAGCGCGCTGCGGTCGTAGAGCGGCACCACCTGCACGCCGGGCGGCAGGATGCCCGACGAATTGATCTTCTGGATCTCGGCCTCGACCCGCTGGATCGTCGGCAGGCTCTGGCCGCCGCGGCTGAGCAGCACGATGCCTTCGACGATGTCGCCGTTATTCTCGTGGCCGACCATGCCGAGGCGCGGCGCGTTGCTGACCGAGACCTCGGCGACGTCGCGCACCAGCACCGGCACGCCGTTGACCTGCGTGATCATGGTGTTGCGGATGTCGTCCATGTCGCGGATCAGCCCGATGCCGCGCACCACCGCCGATTGCTCGCCGACATTGAGGGTCTGGCCGCCGACATTGGTGCTCGAATTGTTGAGCGCCGTGACGAGCTGGACCAGGGTGAGCCCCTGCGCCTGGAGCTTGCGCAGGTCGACCGCGACCTCGAATTCCTTGGTCTTGCCGCCGAAGGCCGAGACGTCGACGACGCCGGGGATCGCCTTGAAGCGGCGCTGCAGCACCCAGTCCTGCAGGGTCTTCAGGTCGGTGGAGGAGAAGCCCGGCGGGCCCGCCACCTGGTAGCGCATGATCTCGCCGATCGGGCTCGTCGGCGAGATCTGCGGCTGGGCGTTGTTCGGCAGGGGCGAGAGCTGCGACAGGCGGTTGAGGACGCGCTGGAGCGCCTCCTGGTAGGTGAAGTCGTAGGTGAACTGGATCTTCACGTCCGAGAGGCCGAAGACCGAGATCGTCCGCGTCACCGTGGCGTTGGGGATGCCGGCGAGCTGCACCTCCAGCGGGATGGTGATGTAGCGCTCGATCTCCTCGGCCGACTGGCCCGGATTCTGGGTGATGACGTCGACGAGCGGCGGCACCGGGTCCGGATAGGCCTCGATGTTGAGCTGCTGGAAGCTGGCGTAGCCGATCCCGAGCATCGCGATGAAGAGGAGCAGCACCAGCACCCGCTGGCGCAGGGCGAAGTCGATCAGGCGGTTCATGGTGCCCCTCTCGCGGGGTTTGGAATCACGGTCTCGGGAGAGCCGAAACCCGGGAGGCCGGGAGTCGGGAAGCCGGGAATCAGGAAGCCTTGTCGCCGGAGGCGGCGCGGTCGATGAACAGGCTGCCGCGGGTCACCACCCGCTCGCCGACGGTCAGCCCGTCAACGACCTGGACAAGGCCGCCGCCGGAGAGGCCGAGGGCGACGTTCCGCGACGCGATGGTGCCGTCCGGCCGCTCGACCCAGACCCGGGCGCGGGCGCCCTCGTAGACGATCGCCGAAGCCGGGATCGCCGGGGCGCTCTCGTCGCGGCCGGTCAGGATCGTGAAGGTCGCGAACATCTCGGGCCGCAGCAGGCCCTCGGCGTTGTCGATCTCGGCCCGCACCGGCAGCCGGCGCGTCGCCGGATCGAGGGAGGCCGCCATGTAGCTGATCTTCGCCTTGAACACCCGGTCGGGGAAGCCGATCACGCTGGCCTCGAGCTCCTGGCCGAGCCTGATCCGCGGCACCTCGCTCTCGCGCACGTTGGCGACGAGCCACACCGTCGAGAGGTCGCCGATGACGAAGGCCGGGTCGCTCCCCGCGGCGAGGTACTGGCCGAGGCCCACCTTGCGCTGCACGATGGTGCCGGCGATCGGGGCGCGGATCTCGGTCTCGGGGCTCATCGCGCCGCTCTTGGCAAAGGCGTCGATCTCGGCGTCCGACTTGCCGAGGATGCGCAGGCGGTTGCGCACCGCCTGGAGCGCGGCCTCGGCCGAGCGCTGGTCGCTCTGCGCCGCGATCACGTCGTTCTGGGCCTGCTGCCAGTCCTTCAGCGCCACCGCCTTGGCCTGGAACAGCTCCTGGAGCCGGGCCGCCACGGTCTGGTTGAGCTTGAGCAGCGCTGAGGTCTTGGCGAGGGCGTTCGTCGCCGCCTGGAAGTCGTTGAGGGCCGAGACCATGTCGGCGGCCTCCAGGGTGAACAGCACCTGGTTGGCCTTCACCCGGTCGCCGGCCCGGACCATCACCTTGGTCACCCGGCCGGCATAGGGCGTGTAGACCGGGACGTTGTCGTCCTCGTTGACGGTGATGCGCCCCTCGGCGAATCCTTCCGGCCGGAAGTCGCGGGCCTGCACGGTCTCGATGCCGAAGCTCGCCCGCTGCTGCTTGCTCGGCCGGAATACCGGGGATGCCGTGGTCTCGCCGGCCTCGGGCGCCTGGCCCTCGACACCCTGGCGCTGCACCAGCAGATCCTCCAGGCGCTCGCGGACGGGCGCGAGGGCGGGCACGGACCAGACCGCCGCGCCCGCGCCCGCCAGCACAAGGATCGTGACGACCCAGCCGAGGCCGCCGCGCCGCCGCGCCGCCCGGGAGGTCACAGGCTCCTTGGTCAGAGGGTTGTTGGTGTCCATCGCGCGCCGACCAATCGCCGGGGTGGTGCGGCCGGGCCCTCGGGACCCTCAGGCGGCCCGCCCTGCGACGGGGCGGCGTCCGAGCGGTTCCGGGCCGGCCGACCGGCCCCTGTCTGTGCCTCGAATCCGGGATCTCCCGGGTGTCCTGCCCTGTCCCTGCGTCAGATCCATGACAGCGGCGGACGGCGTAGCAGGATCCGGGCCGGGGCGCCGTACCTCGCGGACGGCGCCCCGTAGCCGTCTCTTGGCGAGCAAAACAAGGCCAAGTCAAGGATGACCGGCGGCCCCTCCACCCGCAGCGGAAGCATGGGTGCAGGGTCAGGCCGGATGGCCGCCGAGCGCGGAAAACAGCATTGATATGAAGCAGTTGAGCGGTTTGGAGAAATATTTTCGGCGGCAGGGATTAATCCGTCCGGACGAGATGATTGGCGCCTGTTAGACCGTGTGGCATCGGTCCGGCGCCTTGACCCTGGGGAGGGTGCGACCAAGTCTCCATGATCCGGCGCGGGGGTCCCGCGCGCATGAAGGCCGATGACCTCCCCGATGCCCCGCTCCTCCGTCCGCGACCCGATCCTCCACAGCACGCCGATCGCCGAGCTGCGCCCGACGCAGATGACGGTCGGCTACCGGGAGGTGGCAGCCAAGCGCCGGCGCTGGCGCGAGATCGACGACACGGACCGCGAGGCGTTCCTCGGCTCGCACATGATCCCGGTCCTGCTCGGGCCGAAGAAGCGCCGCTACGTCATCGACCACCACCACCTCGCCCGCGCGCTGCAGGAGGAGGGGGTCGCGAGCGTGTTCACCTTCGTGGTGGCCGACCTGCACCACCTGGAGAAGGACGCGTTCTGGATCGTCGCCGACCACCGCGCCTGGGTCCACCCCTACGATTCGGACGGCGTGCGCCGGGACGTCGGCGACCTTCCGAAGAGCATCGAGGACCTCGCCGACGACCCCTTCCGCAGCCTCGCCGGCGAGCTGCGACGGGCCGGGGGCTTCGCCAAGGACACGACGCCGTTCAGCGAGTTCCTGTGGGCCGATTTCCTGCGCCGGCACATCAAGCGCAAGGACGTGAAGCAGGATTTCTCCGACGCCCTGGAGGAGGCCCTGTCGCTCGCCCGTTCCAAGGCGGCGGTCTACCTGCCGGGGTGGTGCGGGCCGCACGAGGATTGAGCGCTGATCCCCGCTTTATCGGCGAGCGGCGTACCAGTTCGGTGCCGGGCTGTCCTTTGAGGCGGCTGCCGGACGACGTTGACAAAGCCGTGCGTGCGGCCAACTCTCTCCTCATGTCACTCAAATTCGCCTATCAATTCCGTGAGGAGGCGCCGAGGTCGGGATTTCGCGATCTCGATGTCGTTGTGCTCACCGCTCCTGTTGTCAGCGACGACGGTGTCTCGATCCTGGCAGGCACCGAAGGCACGATCGTATCCGTGGACGACTCGGATGAGACATACATTGTAGAGTTCCCAGAGCCGGACGGAACTCTCGCTACAGTCAGATCTCACGAGATGTCGCTTGTCGCGAGAATCAGCAATTGACCCCGTCACAGGTTCCAATTGCATGGCTGATAGACAATCAGAAAATTTCAGGATATTTGCTCAATATTGAGCATCCTCATGGCGCATCGAAGGCGAAATACCTGATGCGCTTCGGCTTCAGACCTGAATCCCCCGATGCGCTGGCCAGCGCGCTCGTAGAGCATGCGCTGAAGAACTTGCCAGGCCTGGAGGTGGTGCCACCGGGCGGGTCGCCGAAGATCGTGTTCGAGGGAGTGGTTGCCGCACCGGACGGTCGCGATATGCCCCTGCGCACTGTCTGGAAGCGGCGAGCTCCTTTCGAGATGCGTTTCGTCACGGCTGTTCCGCTCACGCGGTAGAATGCATCGAACGCGTACCATGCAGTCTGTGGCGGGGAACGGTTCCCTCCCATCAAGTTTATTTGCCGCAGGCCGCCGCCCGGCCTAACCTTCCGTCCGGCGCGCGGGGCGTCGCGCCGGTACGGGGGACCTCCGTCATGTTCGACTCGCTTTTGAAGAGCATGGGTGCCGATCCGGTCGACAACGAGACCCACTTCTACAAGTTCACGCCGAAGCCCGACATCACGGCCTACGAGCTGGCCCTGATCCTGCGGCGTTTCGGGGCGCTCACGGCCGGCGCGGCGCCGCTGCACGGCGTGATGCTGATGCCGTGGGAGACCCTGGAGGACGAGTACGCCCGCCACTTCGAGCTGGCGCCGCACGGCATGTTCCAGGGTTGATCCGCCCCGCCTGATCCGTCCGGCTCGGAACTCTCGGCTGCGCCACGCCGTTCCGCTTCGCTGCGGTGCTGTTGCAACACTCGGTTTACCATTCCGTCCGATGGTCGCGCATGGTGAACGAGGGGCCCTGCAAGCCATGATGTCCCGCGCGGAACGCTCGCATCTCGGCGACTGGTGGTGGACCGTCGACCGGGCTTTGCTCGCCGGCCTCGGCGTGCTGATGACGGCTGGACTGGTCTTCCTGATGGCCGGCGGCCCGCCGGTGGCCGAGCGCCTCGGCCTGCCGACCTTCCATTTCCTCAACCGGCAGGTGATGTACCTGCTGCCGACGATCGCCCTGATCCTGGCGGTGTCGTTCCTGTCCCTGCGCCACATCCGGCGCATGGCGCTCGTCACGTACAGCCTCGGCATCGTGCTGTGCATCGCGGCCACCAAGTACGGGCCGGAGATCAAGGGCGCCCACCGCTGGATCCAGTTCGGCCCGATCGGCGTCCAGCCCTCCGAGTTCGTCAAGCCCGCCTTCGTGATCCTGGCCGCCTGGGCCTTCGCGGAGGGCGCGCGCCGGCGCGACATGCCGGGCGGCAGCCTCGCGGTGCTGCTCCTGCCGATGACCATCGTGCCGCTGATCCTGCAGCCGGATTTCGGCCAGACCATGCTGGTCACCATGGTGTGGTGCTGCATGGTGTTCGTCGCCGGTCTGCACTGGTTCTGGGTCGGCGGCCTCGGCGGGGCCGGCCTCATCGGGGTGGCGGCCGCCTACGAGTTCCTGCCCCACGTGCGGGCCCGCATCCAGCGCTTCATGGACAAGGATTCGGGCGACAACTTCCAGACCTTCTGGTCGCAGGAATCGTTCAATTCCGGCGGCTGGCTCGGTACCGGCCCGGGCGAGGGCGTCGCCAAGCGCCACCTGCCCGACGCCCACACCGACTTCATCTTCTCGGTGGCGGGCGAGGAGTTCGGCGTCATCGTCTGCATCGGCATCGTGCTGCTGTTCGCCTTCATCGTGATGCGCGGCCTGATGCTGGCGCGGCGCAGCGACGACATCTTCTGCCGGCTGGCCATCACCGGGCTCACCGCCCTGTTCGGCCTCCAGGCCTGCATCAACATGGCGGTGAACACCCGGATGATGCCGGCCAAGGGCATGACCCTGCCCTTCATCTCCTACGGCGGCTCGTCGCTGATCTCGCTCGCCCTCGGGATGGGCTTCCTCGTCGCCCTGACCCGGCGCCGGCCGCGCACCACGCTCCTCAACCGCGACGAGGGCTCGGCGCACTGACAGCATCCGAGGGGTGACCGCGGGGCCCCGCCGTGACACACGGGGGCCCCTCGACGCCGATCCTTGACCGGAGACCGCATGCCCAGCCCCCGCACACCGGCCGCCCGATGACCGTCGCCCAGCCCCTCGTCCTGCTCGCCGCCGGCGGCACCGGCGGCCACCTGTTTCCGGCCGAGGCCCTGGCGTTGCGCCTGCGCGAGCGCGGCATCCGGGTGGTGCTCGCCACCGACAGCCGGGTCGCGGCGCTATCGGGCGAGTTCCCGGCTTCGGAGATCGTGGCGGTGCCCTCCGCCACCCCGTCGAGCGGGCGTTCGCCCTTGCGGCGCGTGACCGCCTTCGCGACCCTCGGGCGCGGCTTCGCGGCGGCGCTCCGCGAAGTACGCCGGCTCAACCCGGCGGTGGTCGTAGGGTTCGGCGGCTATCCCACCGTGCCGCCGCTGCTCGCCGCCCAGATGCTGCGGGTGCCGACCCTGCTGCACGAGCAGAACGCCGTGATGGGCCGCGCCAACGGCTTCCTCGCCCGCGGCGCCCGCGTGATCGCCACCGGGTTCCCCGCGGTGCGCGGCGTTCCGCCCAAGGCGACGGCGCGGCGCGTCCATACCGGCAACCCGGTCCGCCCGGCGGTGCTGGCGGCAGCCGAGATGGCCTATCCGGCCGTGGGCCCCGAGGCCCCGCTCCAGCTCCTCGCCTTCGGGGGCAGCCAGGGCGCCCGGGTGATGAGCGACGTGGTGCCCGACGCCGTGGTGCGCCTGCCGGCCCCCTTGCGCGCTCGCCTGACGGTGATCCAGCAGGCGAGGGCCGAGGATATGGCCCGGGTGCAGGCGCTCTACGAGGGTGCGGGGCTCGCCGCCTTCACGGTGGCGCCGTTCTTCAAGGACCTGCCGGCCAAGATGGCCTCGTCCCACCTCGTCGTGGCCCGTTCCGGCGCCTCGACGGTGGCGGAACTCGCGGTGATCGGGCGGCCCGCGATCCTGGTGCCGCTCCCCGGCTCCCTCGACCAGGACCAGGCGGCGAACGCCGCGGTACTCGGCACTATCGGTGCCGCCTTTCCCAGACCACAAACGGACTTCACCCCTGAGCGGCTGGCCACCGACCTCGGCGCGCTGCTCGGCGATCCCGACGGGCTCGCCCGGGCGGCGGCCGCCGCCAAGGGGGCCGGCCTGCCCGATGCCGCCGAGCGCCTCGCCGCCCTGGTGGTCGAGACCGCGGTTGCGGCCCGCTAGCGGCCGCCCACAGACACTATCGGCCCGCCAGGGCCCGCCACCGAACAAGAAGACTTAAAGGACCCCGACTCCATGAAGCTGCCGAACAAGCTCGGACCCATCCACTTCATCGGCATCGGCGGCATCGGCATGTCCGGCATCGCCGAGGTGATGCACAATCTCGGCTACACGGTGCAGGGCTCGGACGCGTCCGACAACGCCAATGTCCGCCGCCTGAACGAGAAGGGCATCCGCACCTTCGTGGGCCACCGGGCCGAGAACCTGGCCGACGCCGCCCTGGTGGTGGTCTCGACCGCGATCCGCCGCGACAACCCGGAGCTGGTCTCCGCCCGCGAGCGCCGCCTGCCGGTGGTGCGCCGGGCCGAGATGCTGGCCGAGCTGATGCGCTTCAAGTCCTGCGTCGCGGTGGCCGGCACCCACGGCAAGACCACCACGACCTCGCTCGTCGCCACCCTGTTGGACGCCGGCGACCTCGACCCCACGGTCATCAACGGCGGCATCATCAACGCCTACGGCACCAACGCCCGCATGGGCGAGGGCGACTGGATGGTGGTCGAGGCCGACGAATCCGACGGCACCTTCCTGAAGCTGCCGGCCGACATCGCCATCGTCACCAACATCGACCCCGAGCATCTCGACCATTTCGGCTCGTTCGACGCGATCAAGGACGCCTTCCGCGCCTTCATCGACAACATCCCGTTCTACGGCTTCGCGGTGATGTGCATCGACCACCCGACGGTGCAGGACCTCGTCGGGCGCATCGAGGACCGGCGCATCGTCACCTACGGCGAGAACCCGCAGGCGGACGTGCGCCTGATCGACGTTGACCTGAAGGGCGGCCAGAGCCGGTTCCGGGTGATGATCCGCGACCGCCGCCCCGGCTTCCGGATGGAGATGGAGGACCTCGTCCTGCCGATGCCGGGCAAGCACAACGCCCTCAACGCCACCGCGGCCCTCGCGGTCGCCCACGAGCTCGGCGTGTCGCCCGACGCGATCCGCAAGGCGCTGGCGAATTTCGGCGGCGTCAAGCGGCGCTTCACCCGCACCGGCGAGTGGAACGGCGCGCAGATCTTCGACGATTACGGCCACCACCCGGTCGAGATCAAGGCGGTGCTGAAGGCCGCCCGCGCCTCGACCGACGGTTGTGTGATCGCGGTGGTCCAGCCCCACCGCTACTCGCGCCTCGCCTCGCTGTTCGACGATTTCTGCACCTGCTTCAACGACGCCGACACGGTGATCGTCGCCCCCGTCTACGCCGCCGGCGAGGCGCCGATCGAGGGCATCGACCGCGACGCCCTGGTGGCGGGCCTCACCTCCCGCGGCCACCGCAACGCCATCGCGCTCGAGCGCACCGAGGACCTCGCCGGCATCGTCGGCGGGCTCGCCCGCTCCGGCGACTACGTGGTGTGTCTCGGGGCCGGCAACATCACCCAATGGGCCTACGCGCTCCCGGGCGAACTCGCCGCGATCGGCGAGAAGGCGGCGTGAGGCGCTGCCCTCAGGGTGCGTCCGGGACGAGATCCTCGATCTCGACCCCGAGCGCCCGGGCGAGCCGCCGGTAGAGCTGGACGTCGCCGATGCTCTCGCCGCGCTCGACCGTGCCCAGGCGCTCCTCCGGCACGCCCGCGTGCCGGGCGAGTTCTTCCGGGCTCAAGCCCCTCTTGCCGCGCCAGAAGGCGAGGGGGGTCGGCGCGGCGCGCAGCGCGTCGAGGTCGTCCCCGCTCAGAAGCTCCTCCTCGCCGGCCTGCAGCCGCGCGAGGGAAGCCGCGAGGGTACAGGCATCCGCGGCTTCCTCGGCGAGGTCGCGCAACCGCTCGAACTCTGCCTCCGGCAGGATCACGATCGCCTCGCCGGCGGGCGTCTTGGTGCGGACGATGGTCATGACCCTACCCGTAGATCGAGCCGCGCGGCCCGACATCGTGCACAATGATCCGCTCATCTTCACTCGTGAAGAGGGCGCGCCAATCTCCGACCCGCAGCCTGTAGCCCGGTACGCCCCGCATCGCCTTGACGTTGTTGCCCAGCGATGCCGGATCCCGGGCCAGCTGATCGAACTTTGCCCGGATCAATGCCTCAATGTCGGCCGGCATCCGGGCGAGCGCCCGCGCCGCCTTCCGGGTGTAGACGACCGTCCTGGCCATCCGCGCCGACCCTCATTGCCCTTGCGTCAACTCTAGAGCGCTCCGCCCCCGGGCGTCGAGCCGGAACCGAACCATGACCTCCGCCGCCATCCTCGCCGCCCTGGAGCCCGCCGCTCTGCGTGGCCGCCTCCTGCCCGACCATCCGCTGGCCGACCTGACCTGGTTCCGGGTCGGGGGACCGGCCGACGTGCTGTTCACGCCCGCCGACGAGGAGGACCTCGCCGCGGCGCTGGCCGCCCTTCCCCCGGACGTGCCCGTGACGGTGATCGGCCTCGGCTCGAACCTGATCGTGCGCGACGGCGGCGTGCCGGGGCTCGTCATCCGCCTCGGCGGCAAGGCCTTCGGGTCGATCGCGATCGAGGGCGAGACGATCCGGGCCGGCACGGCCGTGCCCGACATGAAGCTCGCCCGCGCGGCGGCCGAGGCCGGGCTCGACGGCCTCGCCTTCTATCGCGGTATCCCGGGCTCGGTCGGCGGGGCGCTCCGGATGAATGCCGGGGCGCATGGCGGCGAGACCACCGACGTGCTGGTCGAGGCCCGCGCCGTCGACCGCAAGGGCGCCCTGCACGTCCTCTCCCACGCCGACATGGGCTTCGCCTACCGCCACTGCGCGGCGCCCGCCGACCTGATCTTCACCCAGGCGACCTATCGCGGGAGGCCCGGCGACCGGGCGTCGATCGAGGCCGAGATGGACCGGGTCACCGCGGCCCGGGAGGCGGCGCAGCCGATCCGCGAGCGCACCGGCGGTTCGACCTTCAAGAACCCGCCCGGGGGCAAGGCCTGGCAGCTCGTCGACGCCGCCGGCTGCCGCGGGCTCACCCGCGGCGGCGCGCAGGTGTCGGAGATGCACTGCAACTTCCTGATCAACCGCGGCGGCGCCACCGCGGCCGATATCGAGGGCCTGGGCGAGGAGGTGCGGACGCGGGTGCGCGCGACCTCCGGCATCGACCTGCATTGGGAGATCAAGCGCATCGGCGTCGCCGCGCGCTGATTCGCGAATCACCCTCGGCGGGGCCCGCCCGGGTCGCGACGGTAACCATGGGCGCCGTCCCAGACCCGCGCCGCCGCGGGGCCGCCCGACCCCCGCCGAAACCGGTCTCGGCCCGGGGGAGGGGCTTGCCGGCCCTCCCGTAAGCTCTTGAGAAGGCGGATTTTCTCAGCCTCGATGCGATCCGCCGGGCGATCCCGGCCCGGCCCGCCGCCGCGGCGTGGCCCCCGGGCGACGGGGGCCGCCGGGGCTGCGCGATCCCTGTGCGGCGAGCGAAAATTTTACCGGATATTTACCAGCGAGTTCGAGAGTTGGCGTTAACGGCGCATCAAGCACTTGGATGCCGGGCGTGAGCCGTGCCGACCTTTCGCGACGACGTACCGGCCCCGCCGGTATGCCCGTGGCGGGGCGGCACAGCGAAGCCAGGATGACCCGAGACCGCTCACGCGCCGGAGATCGCAGCCCGTGCCGGGTATCGTTTTCGGTGAACTCGCCCCATGGATGGTGGTGGACGCTTCCCTGAGCCGCTGACCGACGCCGGCTATGCCGGCGAGGAGGCCGGCATGACCGTTCCCCAGGCGGGGACGGCACCGGCCCGGGGCGGTCCCGCGCGCGACGCGCGGCTCGGCGACCTGCGCTTGAGCGAGTCGCGTCTCGCCCGCGTCCTGCCGCGCTTCCTGCGCCCGCGCCGCGCCTCGGTGGCGGTGCCGATCGAGCGGCGGATGCCGCGCCATCTCGGGATGGGCCTGGCCTTCGGGTTCTTCGGCCTCGTCGCGGCGGCGGGCTTCGTGTCCGGCGGCGGCTACGCCGAGGTCTCGGCCCGCTACGGCACCCCCTTCGACATGGCCGCCCGCGCCCTCGGCTTCGGCCTCGACAAGGTCACGATCACCGGGCTGGTGCAGCTGCGCTCGGCCGAGATCCTGAAGGCCGCCGGCATCGACCAGCGCAACTCGCTGCCCTTCCTCAGCGTGGTCGACGTGCGCGACCGCCTGTCCACCGTGCCGCTGATCGGCGCGGTCTCGGTGCGCAAGATCTATCCGCGCGAGCTCCTGGTCACGCTCACCGAGCGCGAGCCGAGCGCCCTGTGGCAGCGCAACGGCGAGATCGCCGTGATCGCCGCCGACGGCACGGTGATCGACCAGATGCGCGACGGCCGCTTCGCCGACCTGCCGCTGGTGGTGGGCGACGAGGCGAACCTGCGCACCAAGGAGTACCTCGCCCTGCTCGAGGCCGCCGGGCCCCTCCGGGAGCGGATCCGGGCCGGCACCCTGGTCTCGGGGCGGCGCTGGACCCTCAAGCTCGACGGCATCGACGTGCGCCTGCCCGAGGCCGGCGCCCGCGACGCGGTGACCCGCCTCGTCAAGCTCGAGGCCGAGTCGAGCCTGCTCGAGAAGGACATCATCGCGGTCGACCTGCGGCTGCCCGACCGGGTGGTGGTGCGGCTGACCGAGGAGGGCGCGGCGGCGCGCCTGGAGGCCCAGAAGAAGCAGAAGAAACCGAAGGGAACCGAGACATGACCCGCGCGCGAGACGTGACGCCCGCCGGTCTTCCCGGCTCCTCTCTTGCGGGCTCCTCCAGCCCCCCGATCCCCTTGTCCTTCCCGGTGAGCGTCGCGTCATGAGTCTCCTCCAGCACGGTCTCACGCCGCGCTTAAAGCCGCTCTCGGCGCGCCGCAGCGCGACCCTGTCGGTGCTCGACATCGGCACCAGCAAGATCGTCTGCCTCGTCGCCGAGCTGCAGCCGGTCGAGACGCTGGCGACGTTGCGCGGCCGCACCCACCTCGCCCGCATCATCGGCATCGGGCACCAGCGCTCGCTCGGCCTCAAGGGCGGCGCCGTGGTCGATCTCGAGGCGGCCGAGACCGCGATCCGCCAGGCGGTCCACGCCGCCGAGCGGATGGCCCGGGTCGAGGTGCAGTCGGTCATCGTCAGCCTCTCGGGCGGGCGGCTCGGCTCGCAGCATTTCGACGCCAAGGTCCCGGTGCGCACCGGCGCCGTCACCGGCGCGGACGTGCAACGGGTGCTGGAGGCGGCGAGCACCCACAGCATCAGCCCCGGCCGCGCCGTGCTGCACGCCCTGCCGACCGGCTACTCCCTCGACCAGCAGAGCGCGGTGGTCGACCCGTCGGGCATGCTCGGCGAGCGCCTCGGCGTCGACCTGCACGTCGTCACGGCCGAGATCGCCGCCGCCCGCAACCTGATGCTGGCGGTGGAGAACACCCACCTGCGGGTCGAGGCGGTGATCGCCACCCCCTACGCCTCGGGCCTCTCGGCGCTGGTCGACGACGAGGCCGAGATGGGCGTCGCGGTCGTCGACATGGGCGGCGGCACGACGAGCGTCGGGGTCTTCTCCGGCGGCCACCTCGTCCATTGCGACGCGCTCGCGGTCGGCGGCCACCACGTCACCATGGACATCGCCCGGGGCCTCTCGACCCGGGTGGCGGCGGCCGAGCGGCTCAAGACCCTCTACGGCGCCGCCATGGCGACGGCGTCGGACGAGCGCGACATGATCGCGGTCCACGGCGTCGACGAGGACGAGCGCGACCTGCCGCACCACATCCCGAAATCGCACCTCGTGCGGATCATCCGCCCGCGGGTCGAGGAGGTGCTGGAACTGGTG
Source organism: Methylobacterium sp. 174MFSha1.1 (assembly GCF_900116815.1). Classification (NCBI taxonomy): domain Bacteria; kingdom Pseudomonadati; phylum Pseudomonadota; class Alphaproteobacteria; order Hyphomicrobiales; family Methylobacteriaceae; genus Methylobacterium; species Methylobacterium sp. 174MFSha1.1. The sequence goes on from NZ_FPCB01000022.1 coordinate 96,742, forward strand.
CGCGACCGCCTGCGCAACGCGGGCTTCGCCGCCCAGGCCGGGCGCCGGGTGGTGCTGACGGGAGGCGCCAGCCAGCTCGTCGGGCTGCCGGAGGTCGCCCGCCGCATCCTGCAGGGCCAGGTCCGGATCGGCCGGCCGCTCGGCATCAAGGGGCTGCCCGAGGCCGCCAAGGGACCGGCCTTCTCGGCCGCCGTCGGCCTCCTGGTCTACCCCCAGGTCTCGCATGTCGAGCATTTCGAGCCGCGCGGCCAGTCCGGCCACGCGGGCCTCGGTTCCGACACCTACCTCTCCAAGGTCGGACGCTGGATCCGGGAGAGCTTCTAACGGGATCGCCTCCCGGCGCGGGCCCCGGAAACGGGCCGCGCCGGGCGGGCGGGACGGCAAACGGCGCTTAGCGGCGCCACCAGAAACGTAACGATCATCAGAGGCTCGCGCATCATGGCCATCTCCCTGCAAGCTCCGGACATCCGCGAACTGAAGCCCCGCATCACCGTGTTCGGCGTCGGCGGCGCCGGCGGCAACGCCGTCAACAACATGATCGAGTCGGGGCTCCTCGGCTGCGAGTTCGTGGTCGCCAACACCGACGCCCAGGCGCTGACCTCCTCGAAGGCCGAGCGCGTGATCCAGATGGGCATCGGGGTGACGCAAGGGCTCGGCGCCGGCTCGCAGCCCGATGTCGGCCGCGCCGCCGCCGAGGAGGTGATCGACGAGATCCGCGACCAGCTCTCGGGCGCCCACATGTGCTTCATCACGGCCGGCATGGGCGGCGGCACCGGCACCGGCGCGGCCCCGGTCATCGCCCGCACCGCCCGCGACATGGGCATCCTGACGGTCGGCGTCGTGACGAAGCCGTTCCAGTTCGAGGGCGTGCGCCGCATGCGCACCGCCGAATCGGGCATCAACGAGCTGCAGCAGGCCGTCGACACCCTGATCGTGATCCCGAACCAGAACCTGTTCCGGGTCGCCAACGAGAAGACCACCTTCGCCGACGCCTTCGCGATGGCCGACCAGGTGCTCTATTCGGGCGTCGCCTGCATCACCGACCTGATGGTGAAGGAGGGCCTCATCAACCTCGACTTCGCCGACGTGCGGGCGATCATGCGCGGCATGGGCAAGGCGATGATGGGCACCGGCGAGGCGTCCGGCGAGAAGCGCGCCAACCGCGCCGCGGAAGCCGCGATCGCCAACCCGCTCCTCGACGACGTCTCGATGAAGGGCGCCCGCGGCCTCCTGATCTCGATCACCGGCGGCAACGACCTGACCCTCTACGAGCTCGACGAAGCCGCCACCCGCATCCGCGAGGAGGTCGATTCCGACGCCAACATCATCCTGGGCGCCACCTTCGACGAGAGCCTCGACGGCATCATCCGGGTCTCGGTGGTCGCCACCGGCATCGAGCCGGCGCTGATCAACGCCAACGCGATCGGCTCGCCGGAGATCGCCCAGACCGAGCAGCGCATCGCCGAGGTCGCCGAGCGCCTGCGCGCCGAGGCCCGGGCCCGGGCCGCCGCCCCGTCGGCGCCCCCCTCCACCGCCTCCTTTCGTCCCGCCGAGGCCCCGGTAGCGCGGGCCCCGGCGCCGGAGCCGGTGGCGCACGCCCCGATGCATGCCCAGATGCATACCCCCGCGCATGCCGCGATGCCCGCGCCGGAGCCGGTCCGCATGGAGATGCCCGGCACCCACCAGGCCGCCGGCCTGATGCGCGACGAGGTGCAGATCACCCCGGCCCAGCCGCGTCCCGCCCCGGTCTACGAGCCGGCCCCGGCGCCGCAGCACGAGCCGCAGATGCCGATGGCCTCCGGCCCGTTCATCCCGCCGTCCCCGGCGGTGGTGCGCGCGCCGCGCATGCCCCGGGTCCAGGACCTGCCGATGCCGGCCCAGAACCAGATCCGGGCCAGCCGCGGCGAGGAACCGGTGCAGCAGGTGACCCCGGACGCCAAGCGCACCTCGCTCCTGCGCCGCCTCGCCACCGTCGGCTTCGGCGGCCGGCGCGAGGACGAGGCCGGCCATCCGGCTCAAGCTGCGGCGCAGGCCCCGGCGGCGCATGCCCCGATGCCGCACGCCCCGCAGCCGGCGCCGCGCCAGGCTCCTCTGCATCAAGCTCCGGTGCAGCACGCCGCCCCGGCCCCGCGCCAGCCCGCCCCGCAGCAGGCCTACGCGCCGCAGGGCGGCTACCCGGCGCAGCCGCAGGGCTACCGCCCGGCGCAGGGCAACCTCGACCCACAGGGCCGCGCGGTGCCGGCCGGCACCCGCATGATGGACGACGATCAGCTCGAGATCCCGGCCTTCCTGCGCCGCCAGGCCAACTGACGCATGGGCAAGGCCTGATGTCGGGCCCGGCTGGGGCCTGCACCGAAAGGTGAGGCCCCGGTCCCTGCGCCGGGCGCCACGATCCTGCCACGGAGGGCGCCGGTGCAGCCCAAAAGACACACCCCGAGGCCGCCCGGCCCCGGGGTTTACGCGTTGTTCAAGCTTTTGATGAATAACGGTTTTTTGCGTCCGTAGCGGATGCCCGGATCTGTTACAGAGCGTAAGAATCCGTGATTTGGCCGTGCTTTCGAGCGCGACTATAGCTGTCCTACGCACAAGGGCGAAGGCCGAGCGGAACCGCCGGCACTGACACCCACAGGGGCTTCAAGCAACGGACGGATCGCCTCGAAACGTGGGCCCGGCAACGGGACACGATGGTGAGTCGCGGCCGAGGGCTGAGGTAATGAGAACAAGTCAGCAGACGACCCTACGCTCCGCCGCGAGCCTCTCCGGCATCGGCGTCCACTCCGGTAACCCCGTCGCGATCACTCTCCATCCTGCGGAGGCGCATCACGGCATCGCCTTCCTCCGCACCGGCCTCCCGAACGGCCGCGACCGCCTGATCCAGGCCCAGTACGCCCAGGTCAGCGCCACCGAGCTCTGCACCGTCATCGGCAGCCGCGAGACCGGCGCCGTCGCCACCATCGAGCACCTGATGTCCGCCCTCTACGGGCTCGGCATCGACAACTGCCTCGTCGAGATCGACGGGCCCGAGATGCCGATCCTCGACGGCAGCGCCGGTCCCTACGTGGCGGCGATCGAGGCGGTCGGCACCCTCTCCTGCGGCACCCCCCGCCGCTTCATCAAGGTGCTCAAGACCGTCCGGACCGAGAAGGGCCGCGCCTATTCCGAGCTGCGCCCGTTCGAGCGCGGCTTCCACCTCGACGTCGAGATCGACTTCGAGAGCCCGGTGATCGGCCGCAGCCGCAAGGCCCTGACCCTCACCCCCGCCGCCTATCGCCGCGAGATCGCCCGCGCCCGCACCTTCGGGATGATGCGCGACGTCGAGCGCTACTGGAAGGCCGGCTTCGCCCTGGGCGCCTCGCTGGAGAACACCGTCGCGGTCGGGGACGGCGGCGTGGTCAACCCCGAGGGCCTGCGCTACCCGGACGAGTTCGTCCGCCACAAGATCCTCGACGCCGTCGGCGACCTGGCGCTGGCCGGCCTGCCGATCCTCGGCGCCTACCAGTCCTTCTGCGGCGGCCACGGCCTCAACTGCGCGGTCCTCGGCGAGCTCTTCGCCGACCGGGCCAACTACGCCATCGTCGAGGGGGCTGGCGCCCGGCGCGAGCCGGTCTTCGCCGAGTTCGGCGTCGGCCTCGGCGCCGCGGTCTACGCGCCGGAACTCTGAGACGATCGTCCGACCGGCGTTGCCGCCGGGCCACATCGGGACGATTTCGTCGCCGCACGACGGCGGCGAGAGGGAACCTGCACCGCCTCGCGCCGTCTTGGCGCCCCATTCGCCCCGCAGGGTTAAAAGGTTCCTGACCGATGGCCGCCGGCTCCGTGCCGTGGCCGTCGCGGGCTTGGCGCAACCCGCCGGCCTGGGATAAGGGGCTCGTGGATCAGCGGCCGTGCAAAGGCCGCCTGCTTGGGGAAGAACCCGAATGCCGTTCGCCCACCCGCTTCGCGACGCGAAGGTGACCGTTCTGCGGACCGTGCTGCTCGCGGCGTGCGGCCTGGGGCTCGCCGGCTGCGACGCGATCGACTCGATCAACCCGTTCGCGTCCGAGAAGTACAAGACCGAGGTCGTGGCCGACATTCCGGCCGACAAGCTCTACAGCCAGGGCCTCGGCCGGCTTGAGGATCGCGACTACGAGGGCGCGACGAAGAAGTTCGAGGACCTCGACAAGCAGTACGCCTATTCCGACTGGTCGCGGAAGGCCGTGCTGATGACCGCCTACTCGAACTACGAGGGTGGCCGCTACGAGGACGCGATCACCGCCTCGAAGCGCTACCTGCAGCGCCATCCGGGCTCGAAGGACGCGGCCTACGCCCAGTACCTGCTGGCGATGTCGCACTACAAGCAGATCCCGGACGTGACCCGCGACCAGGACCGCTCCGAGAAGGCCCTCGTGGCGCTCACCGAGCTGGTGCAGAAATACCCGACCTCGGAATACTCCGCCGACGCCAAGGCCAAGATCCAGATCACCCGCGACCAGCTCGCCGGCAAGGAGATGGAGATCGGCCGCTACTACCTGGAGCGGCGCAACTTCCCGGCGGCGATCAACCGTTTTCGCGATGTCGTGAGCAAGTACCAGACGACTCGCCACGTCGAGGAGGCGCTGGAGCGTCTGGCCGAGGCCTACATGGCGCTCGGCATCACCGGCGAGGCCCAGACCGCCGCGGCGGTGCTCGGCCACAACTTCCCCGACTCGCCCTGGTACAAGGACGCCTACAACCTGCTCCAGAACGGCGGCCTGCAGCCGCGCGAGGAGAAGGCGTCCTGGATCAGCAAGGCGTTCCGCGGCGTGATCGGGATGGACACGCGCACCGCCGAGGCGCAGTAAGAGCCTCACGGCTCGGGCCAGGCATGCGGCCGTGGCGCGCACTCGCGCCGCGGCCCGTTCGGCTGTAGATACCCGCCCGATCTCCTCCTCCAAGTCCCTTCTTCAACGTCCCGGCAAGGGTGGCATGCTGGTTCAGCTCGCGATCCGCGACATCGTCCTGATCGATAAGCTCGAGCTGAACTTTCGCGAAGGCCTGAGCGTCCTGACCGGGGAGACCGGCGCCGGCAAGTCGATCCTCCTCGATGCCTTCACGCTGGCGCTCGGTGGGCGCGGCGACGGTCGCCTGGTGCGCCAGGGCGAGGCGCAGGGGCAGGTCACCGCGGTGTTCGACGTTCCCGCCGACCATCCGGCGAGGACGCTCGCCGCGGCCTCCGAGATCGACACCGAGGGCGACCTGATCCTGCGCCGGGTCCAGGTCGCGGACGGGCGCACCCGCGCCTTCGTCAACGACCAGCCGGTCGGCGTGCAGGTGCTCCGCGCTATCGGGGCGGCCCTCGTCGAGATCCACGGCCAGCACGACGACCGGGCCCTGTCGGATTCCACCACCCACCGGGCGATCCTCGACGCGTTCGGGGGCCTCGGGAGCCGTCAGGCCACCGTCGCGACGGCGGCGCGCCAGGTGCGCCAGGCCCGTACCGCCCTGTCCGAGCACCGCGCCCGGGTCGAGGCCGCCCGCAAGGAAGTCGATTTCCTGCGCCACGCCGTCGAGGAACTCGCCGCCCTCGATCCGAAGCCCGGCGAGGAGACCGGGCTCGCCGAGCGCCGCACCGCGATGCAGCAGGGCGAGAAGGTCGCCCGCGAGCTCAACGAGGCCCTCGACGCCGTCGCCGGCCAGGGCTCGCCGACCGCCCATCTCTCGGCGGCGTTGCGCAAGCTCGAACGGCGCGCGGCGCTGGCGCCGGGTCTCGTCGAGCCGAGCATCGCGGCCCTCGACAACGCGCTCGTTGCCCTCGACGAGGTCCGCACCAGCCTGGAGGACGCGCTCCAGGCGGCGGAGTTCGATCCGCGCGAACTGGAGCGGGTCGAGGAGCGCCTGTTCGGCCTGCGCGCGGCGGCCCGGAAATACAACGTCGCGGTCGACGACCTCGCGGCGCTGCGCGAGCGCTACGAGGGCGACGTCGCGGTGATCGATGCCGGCGAGGAGGCGCTGGGACGGCTGGAGGCCGACCTCGCGAGCGCCGACGCGGCCTACCTGGAGAAGGCGCAGGCCCTGAGCAAGGGCCGGCGCAAGGCCGCGGCCGCCCTCGACAAGGCGGTGCAGGCCGAATTGCCGCCGCTGAAGCTGGAGCGCGCCCGCTTCATCACCGAGATCGCCACCGATCCGGAGGCCCGCGATCCGGCCGGCCTCGACCGGGTCGAGTTCTGGGCCCAGACCAATCCGGGCACCCGGCCCGGTCCGATGATGAAGGTGGCATCCGGCGGCGAGCTGTCGCGGTTCATGCTCGCCCTCAAGGTGGTGCTGGCCGACAAGGGCTCGGCCCCGACCCTGATCTTCGACGAGATCGATACCGGCGTCGGCGGCGCGGTGGCGGACGCGATCGGCGCCCGCCTCGCCCGGCTCTCGGCCCGGGTCCAGACCGTGGCGGTCACCCACGCGCCGCAGGTCGCCGCCCGCGCCTCGACGCACTTTTTGATCGCCAAGGAGGCGGTGAAGGGCTCGGACCGGGTCGCCACGCGGGTGAAGCCCCTCGCGGCGGTGCCGCGCCAGGAGGAGATCGCCCGCATGCTCGCCGGCGCCACGGTGACCGAGGAGGCCCGCGCCGCCGCGGCCCGGCTGCTCGAGGCAGCGTCGGCGTGACGCGCGGCCGACGCCACGCTCTCAAGCTTGGCGGTAACGGAAGGCGTAACGCCCCTCGACAGACGTTGCTGTCCGGTTAAGCTCTAGCGATGATTCGCCGGGTGGCCGTCAGCGCCTGCGGCGGGATGAACGACATGGTGAACAAAGAGGAAAATTAACTCTTTCTTTACCATATCCACCGAGACTGCTTCATCTCGGCGCGGGCCGGCCTTCCCTCGGGCCCGCGCAATGGCACGGGGCCGATGGTCCGATGAAGCAGGAAGTGAGTGCGTCCCGGGAGACCGTTCAGGATCCGGCCCTGCCGGCGATCTGCGTCGAGGCGCAGCATCGGCTCGGGCGGACGTTGCGCTCGTTCTACGAGCGCACGGTGGACGGCCAGCCCATCCCCCTCGATCAGGTCGACCTGCTGCTGCGACTGCGGCACCGCGAGCGCGAGTTGCAGCGTCAGCGCTGAGGGGCGATTACCCCGACATTAACTGTGAGCATGGAGCGCTCCGCCGCTTGGGCGGAGCGAAAGACGTTCGGGCGGACCGTCCTGATCCCGCCCGCAGCGACCCGGTCCCCGCGAGAGGACCGGGAGGAGGGTGGCGGTGCCTAGCGCCGCCGGCGGTCGCGCACCCGCACCGGAACGAGGGCCGGTGCCGCCTGCGCCCGCGCCCCGGCGAGCGCCAGCGCTCCCGCGAGGCCGAGCGCCGCGAGGAGGCCTGTCACCACCATCGGCGAGGCCGTGACGAGACCCGCCAGCAGGGCGAGCAGCACGAGGCCGGCACGCAGGGCATTGGAACGGATCATCATCAAGCCTCCATCCAGACGCCGGTGAGAACGTGTGGCGCGAAACCGGAGTTCCGCCCCGGCCGTCCCCCGGCCGTCACCATGATGTGGGGTGCCCGACCCGTTCGTGCCACCTGCGACAAAGCGGAACCCAAGGTCATGCTTGACGTTGTCTGCTCACGATCGGCCGAGGGCCGATAGAATCAGAGAACGAGGGTCTCGCCATGCTGGGTTGGGCTGTCACTTTCCTCGTCGTGGCCCTGGTGGCCGCGCTGTTCGGGTTCGGCGGCATCGCCGGCACGGCGGTCGAGGCCGCCAAGCTCATCTTCTTCGTCGCCGTCGTGCTCTTCGCCATCTCGGCCGTGGTCGGCCTGATGCGGGGCCGCTCGCCGACGCTCTGACGTCGCCGACCGTCGATCGCCCGAGAGATTTTCGGGAGCGAGATTTTCGGTAGAGTCCGGCGCCGTCCCTCCCGCGGGGGACGGCGTCGTCGCGAGGCCGAGTGGGTGGTCAGGATTCCGCGTCCGGCGTCGCCTGGACCGCGCTGCGCTCCAGTTCGGCGATGAGATCGATGAAGCGGTCGGGAATAGGCTGCTGCATCAACTCGTCATACATCGCACGCAGGTGCGAGCCGATGCGCCCCTGCACATTGCGGTCGAGAGCGGGCTGCTCGGGCCCGGCGGCGGGCACATCCTCATCCAGGGGCGCCCGCGGGCCCTTGCCTTCGCTCATACCATTCCCCTTCGCCCGTCCTGGACACGCGGACAGAGCGATGCCATGGCGCCCGGTATGCCGGGTCGCGCGCTTGCGGCGACAACGCGCGCCGACGCAGTCAGTTCCGCACCGGTCCGGAACGAACACGTCTGCACGGCGTTGAAGCGTGAGGGCCGACGCGCGAACGACAACACCAAGGGGACCTGAATGTCGACAGCACAACTCGTGGTGCAGCACCTGCCCTACCTGCGCCGCTACGCGCGCGCCCTCACGGGCAGCCAGGTGGCGGGCGATGCCTACGTGGCCGCGACGCTCGAAACGCTCGTGAACGAGCCCGAGACCCTCGGGCGCAGCACCAACGTCAAGGCCGACCTGTTCCGCGTCTTCACCCGGATCTGGAACTCGCTCTCCGTCAACGGACAGACCGAGCAGACCCAGCACGACCTGCCGGCCGAGGTGCGCCTGGGCCAGATCACCCCGCTGCCGCGCCAAGCCTTCCTGCTCTCCTGCCTCGAGGGCTTCTCCGAGGAGGACGCCGCCACCATCCTGGGCGTCGACGTCTCGGAGGTCCGCGACCTCGTCGACGAGGCGGGCCGCGAGCTCGCCGCCGACATGGCGACCGAGATCCTGATCATCGAGGACGAGCCGCTGATCGCCATGGACCTCGAGGCCCTGGTCGAGGGTCTGGGCCACAACGTCACCGGCGTCGCCCGCACCCGCACCGAGGCGGTCAAGCTCGCCTCGACCAAGCGACCGGGCCTCATCCTCGCCGACATCCAGCTCGCCGACGGCTCGTCGGGCCTCGACGCGGTCAACGACCTCCTGAAGTCGTTCGAGGTGCCGGTGATCTTCATCACCGCCTATCCGGAGCGCTTCCTCACCGGCGAGCGGCCCGAGCCGGCCTTCCTCATCGCGAAGCCGTTCCAGCCCGCCAACGTCTCGGCGGTGATCAGCCAGGCTCTGTTCTTCCAGCAGAGCGCCCGCCGCCGCGAGGCCCGCGCGAGCGCCTGACGCCGTCCGACACGGCGCGCCACGAGACCCTGGGCCCCGGGCCCGCCGCGAGGCGGGTGCCGGGGCTTCGTCGTGTCCGTGGTCGTTCGTCAGGTGTCGCTCGGCCTGTTACGACTCGCCGGGCCATCTTGACACCCTCCGCGTCATTCCGGGGCCGCGCAGCGGAGCCCGGAATCCAGACACTCGGATGTTTCAGAAGAAGGTGGAACGGTGACCACTTGATCTTGAACCATCCGTGGTTCTGGATTCCGGGCTCCGCTGCGCGGCCCCGGAATGACCCGGAGGGTACATGGCAATCGGGAGGGGCCAACGACGGGTTTTCAGACCCGATACTTGCCGTTCCGCTTGACCAGCACGGTCGCGCCCACCGGCACGCGGTTGTAGAGGTCGACCACGTCCTCGTTGAGCATGCGCACGCAGCCCGAGGACATCTGCTCGCCGATGCTCCAGGGCTCGTTGGTGCCGTGGATGCGGAACAGGGTGTCGCGGCTGCCCTGGTAGAGGTAGAGCGCGCGGGCGCCGAGCGGGTTGTCGACGCCGCCCTTGCGCGAGCGCGGCAGGTCGGGGTTGAGGCTGACCATCTTGGCGGTCGGGCCCCAATCGGGCCAGACGCCCTTGCGGCCGACCGTGGCGGTGCCCTTCCACGAGAAGCCGAGCTTGCCGACGCCGACGCCGTAGCGCATCGCCTGGCCGCCGTCCTGCACGAGGTAGAGGAAGCGCTCGTCGATATCGACCACGACGGTGCCGGGCTTCTCCAGGCCCGTATAGGCGACGGTCTGGCGCCGGTATTTCGGGTCCATCCGGCTGCGGTCGACCAGCGGCACGTCGTAGGGCTGGTCGGGCATGCTGCCGATATACCAGGCCGCGTCCGGATCCACGGCCGCGACTTGCGCGGGTCCGCGGGCATTGCAGGCCGCGAGCGGCAGCCCGGCGAGGAGAGTGAGGACGAGGCGGCGCGGGAGCATGCGGGCGAGACCTTTCGGCAAGGAATGATGTCCTCGGGGAACATCTCCCATGCCTAGCCGCTCCCGGACGCTCAGGTTGTGTCCTCCCGGACGCAATACCGGTGAAACCGGGTGGCGAGAATCGGGCCGCCGCCGTCCCGAGGACGTCGCGGCGGCCGCGTCCGGCTGGCCGGCTCTCGCCGGTTGGCGCTATCCCAGCGCCACCTCGATCAGGAACGGCCCCCGCCGGCCGAGCGCCCCTTTCAGCGTGTCGACGAAGTCCGCGAGGGTCTCGACCCGGCGCGCCTCGACGCCGTAGCCCTTCGACAGGCTCACCCAGTCGATCGGCGGATCGTCGAGGGTCAGCATGTCGATCGCCTTGCGGCCCGGATTGGCGCCGACATTGGTCAGTTCGTGGCGCAGGATCGCGTAGGAGCGGTTGGCCCAGATCAGCGTCACCACGTCGAGGCGCTCGCGCGCCTGGGTCCACAGCGCCTGGGCGGTGTAGAGGGCGCTGCCGTCGGCCTGGAGCGAGATCACCTTGCGGTCCGGGCAGGCCACCGCGGCGCCGGTCGCCATCGGGATGCCGAGGCCGATCGAGCCGCCGGTGAGCTGGAGCCAGGTATGGGGCGCGGCCGCATGGGTGGCGGGAAAGAAGGCGCGCCCGGTCGTCACCGATTCGTCGCAGACGATCGCGCCCTCGGGGATCAGCGCGCCGAGCACCCGGGCGATCGAATCCTGGTCGAGGGCGCCGGTGCTCGGCAGGTCGGGCCGGGAGAGCGGCGGCAGCGGCGCCTCGGCCGGCGCGCCGACCGCCTCGGCGAGGCGCGCGAGCGCGTCGATCTGGTCCTGCTCGGGCGTCGCCAGGGCGAAGACGTCGCAGGTCGGCGGAGCGAGCGCGCTCGGCTTGCCCGGATAGGCGAAGAACGCCACCGGCAGGGTCGCGCCGACGAGGATCACGTGCTTGTAGGGCGCCAGCACCTCCCGGGCCGGATCGACCGGGTAGGGCAGGCGCTCGATCGGCACCGTGCCGGCGCCGCGGTCGATGCGGGCGTTCGACGTCATGGCGAGCAGCTTCGCGCCGGTCTTCTCGGCGATGCGGGCGGCGATGCGCCGCCCCTCGCCGCGCACCGCCTGGTCGCCGAGATGGAGCAGCACCGGCTCGCCGCTGCGCAAAGCCGCGACCGCGTGGGCGATCGCCTCGTCGCTCGCCCGCGGGCGCTCCGGGATCGGGGGGAGGGGAGCGATGCCGGAGCCCTCCTCCCAGGCGGTGTCGGCGGGCAGGATCAGGGTGGCGACGCCGCCCGGCGCCGTGCGGGCGGCGACGATCGCGTCGGCCCCGTCCGCCGCCACCGCCTTGGCGCTCAATCCGGTGCGGACCCAGGCCGAGACCGGACCGGCGAGGCCCTCGATGTCTGAGGTCAGCGGCGCGTCGAAGGTGCGGTGATAGGTGGCGTGCTCGCCGACGATGTTGACGAGCGGCGAGCGGGCGCGGCGCGCATTGTGCAGGTTGGCGATGCCGTTGCCGAGGCCGGGCCCGAGATGCAGCAGCGTCGAGGCGGGCTTGTCGGCCATGCGGGCATAGCCGTCGGCCGCCCCCGTGGCGCCGCCCTCGAACAGGCAGAGCACCGCCCGCATCCCCTCGACCCGGTCGAGGGCGGCGACGAAGTGCATCTCCGAGGTGCCCGGATTGGTGAAGCACACCTCCACGCCCCCCGCCACCAGGGTGCGCACCAGGCTCTCGGCCCCGTTCATCGCCATCGGCGTCTCCTCATCCGGCGGGCCTCTGGTCGGCCCGGTTCGCGGTTGCGGTCTGGTGATAGGGGATTTCCGGCTCGGCCGTGAGGGCCTGGGAGGCATAGGTCCCAGGAGGCATGGGTGGTGGGCGCCGCGGCGGTCCTTGCCGGCCGGGGCGGAACGGCGGCCCCCTTTGCCGAGCGTCAGCTTCCGCCGAGATCCAGCGCCTCGGGAAAGAACAGGTCGCCCAGGGTCGCCGGCCGTCGCTTCAGGACCCCCGTCTCGGCCATGAAGCTCGCGACCTTCATCAGCCCGCGCGGCTGCAGCGTGAAATCGTTGCCGGAACTGCGCATCGCGGAGAGCACGTTCTGCGCACTGTCCTTGTCGCCCGAGTTCTTGAGGTAGATCTCGACCGCCTGGGCCGGCTCCTTGTTGATGAAGTCCGTCGCCTCCTGGAAGGCGGCGAGGCAGGCCTTCCAGGCGATCGGGTTCGCCTCGCGGAAGGCGGCGTTGCCGTAGATCGTGTTGGGGGTGACCGAGGGCAGACCCATGACCCGGAAGCTGCTCGTCACCTCGCGCAAAGCGGGGTCGGCCAGCGCCCGTTCCTGGAACGGGCTCGTCGACCAGTGGCAGTTGATCTCGGTCCGCGCCAGCATCGCCGCCATGCTGTCGGGATGCGCGCGCCCCACGGCGAGGGAATCGAAGCGGTTCCACTCGGCCGGGCCGAACGCCGCGGCGGCCGCCATCTGCAGCCAGATCGCCTGCGGCGCGGTCTTGACCGCCGGAAGCGCGATCCGGTCGGTGGGTTTCAGGTCCTCGATGCGGCGCAGGTCCGGCCGCACGGTCAGGAGCTTCTGGTCCGTCGCGTTCATGGCGAAGCACGACTTGATCGCCCCGCGCGAGCGGTCCCAGAGCAGCATCGCACCGGGCGCGCCGCCGCTGCCGAAATGGAGCTTGCCGGCGAGCAGCGCGTCGGTGACCGGGCCGGTGCCGCCGAGGCGCACGAACCGCGCCTTGAGGTTCGGCAGGCCGAGCCGGGCGGCGTGCTTCTCGATCAGATCGAGGCGCTCCATCACGTCCTGCTGCAGGTAGAGCAGGCCGAATTGCTGCGCGATCAGCACCTCGGAGGTCTCGGCCTGCACCCGGCGGACCACGGGGGCGGCGAGCGCGAGCGCGCCCGACAGAAGCGCGCGACGGGTCGGGGTCATGACGGCTCCCTTGTCTTCCTCCATACTCTCGGCGATCGCGCGGCCCGAGATCAACGGCGTCGGGGGCAACGACCCGCCGGAGGCTCGCGATTCTCGCGATCGCGCGGCGATCGGCTCCCGGCCGGGCCGCGAATCGGTCATGGGAAACGCCGGTCGCAACCCCCGCCGCCCTAGCACGTTCGTTGCACCGTGCGGCGGGCGCTTCGCGCGCCCGGTGGAGATCCCGATGAAGCTGTTCCAGTGCCAGTCCTGCGGCAACATCCTGTATTTCGAGAACCGGAGCTGCCAGCGCTGCGGCCATCGCCTCGCCTACCTGCCGGAGACCCGCACGCTGTCGGCGCTCGAGCCCGCCGGGGGCGAGGACTGGACGCCGCTCGCCGCCCGCGACCGGCCGAGCCGCTTCTGCGCCAACGCGGTGCACGATGCCTGCAACTGGCTGGTGCCGCCGGGCTCGGGGGACGCGTTCTGCCTCGCCTGCCGCCACAACGGCACGATCCCGGACGTCTCGAACCCGGAATACCTCGCCAAATGGCGCGAGATGGAATTCGCCAAGCACCGGCTGTTCTACAGCCTGCTGCGCTGGAACCTGCCGCTGAAGACCCGCGCCGAGGATCCCGAGCACGGGCTGATCTTCCACTTCCTGGCCGACCCGCCGGAGAACCAGGGCCCGAAGGTGATGACCGGCCACGACAACGGCGTCATCACCATCGCCCTCGTCGAGGCCGACGACGCCGAGCGCGAGAAGCGCCGGCGCCAGATGGGCGAGCCGTACCGCACCCTGCTCGGGCATTTCCGCCACGAGGTCGGGCACCATTACTGGGACCTGCTGGTGCGCGATGCCGGCCGGCTGGAGGCCTGCCGGGCGGTGTTCGGCGACGATTCGCAGGATTACAACGCGGCGCTCCAGCGGCATTACGAGCAGGGCACGCCGGCGAACTGGCAGGAGAACTACGTCTCCGCCTACGCCACCACGCATCCATGGGAGGATTTCGCCGAGACCTGGGCGCATTACCTGCACATCGTCGACACGCTGGAGATGGCGAGCGCCTTCGGCATGCAGGTCCATCCGCTGCTCGATGCCGGCGGCGAGCTCGCCGCGCGGATCGACTTCGACCCCTACGAGGCGCAGAGCATCGAGCAGATCGTGGCGGCCTGGCTGCCCTTCGTCTTCGCCCTCAACAGCGTCAACCGGGCGATGGGCCAGGGCGACCTCTACCCCTTCGTGCTGGCCCCGCCGGTGATCGGCAAGCTCGGCTTCATCCACGGCCTCGTCCATGGAACGATCTGACCGGAACCATCCGAGGCGCGCGCTGACGTAAGGGCGCGTGTCCCCTCGCCTCGGCCGTAGCGTCCACGGCCGGGGCGGTCCATGATGGGGCAACGCGCCCGACGAATCGGGCCGATCCGCCTGCCACCGGCAGGCACAGGAGGGACGCCGAATGAAGCTCGCCAGCCTCAAGCACGGCCGCGACGGCCGCCTCGTCGTGGTCTCGCGCGACCTGACCCGCGCCACCGACGCCTTCATCGTGGTGCCGACGCTGCAGCAGGCCCTCGACGACTGGGACCGGTTCGCTCCCGCGCTCGGCGCCCTCGCCGAGCAGCTCGAGCACGGCTCGGTGCCCTCGTTCCGCTTCCACGAGCACGATTGCGCCGCCCCCCTGCCGCGGGCCTATGCCCGCCGGCACGCCGCCGCCTGGCCGGGCTACCAAGCGCTGCTGCGCCAGGCGGCGGGCGCCGAGGCGCCGGCCGGCGAGGCGGGGGCCCTGGCGCCCGCCGCCTCGGACGGGTTCCTCGGGCCCCGCGACCCGCTGAGCCTCGACGATCCGGCCGCCTCCCTCGACCTCTCGGCGGGAATCGCGGTGATCACCGGCGACCTCCCCCGGGGCGCCGACGCGGCGGCCGCCGCGGAGGCGGTCCGGCTGGTGACCCTGGTGGCGGAGGTGATCCGCCACGACCGGCTGCGGCCGGACGGGCTCGACCTCGACGGGGCGGAGGCGCCGGCCCTCGCCGCCAGCCTCGCGCCGGTGGTGGTGACCCCCGACGAACTCGGGAATGCCTGGCGGGACGGCGGCCTGCACCGGCCGCTGCTGGTCAGCCGCAACGGCAAGGCCCTCGGCTGCCCCGAGGCCGGGGCCGATCTGGGGCGCGGCCTCGTCGCCCTGGTGGCGGAGGCGGCGCAGCGCCGTCCGCTCGGTGCCGGCACCCTCGTCAGCGCCGGCCCGGTCTCGAACCGCGGCATCGACGGCGGCCCCGGGCGCGCCGTCGCCGAGGGCGGGGCCGGCTATGCCTGCCTGGCCGAGGCCCGCGCCGCCGAGGCCCTGACCGGCGGCTGGGTCCGCACGCCCTACCTCGCGGCCGGCGACCGCCTGCGGGTCGAGATGAAGGATGCCGGCGGGCACTCGATCTTCGGGGCGATCGAGCACGACGTCGCCTGACGCAAGGCACGACCGGCGCGGCGCCGGACGTCCGCGCCGGGGAATGGTACAACTGGAAAGTGAAAGGCGCCGCGTTCACGTACAACTGAACGAGAACGTTAGGCCTTTCTTCGGAATCGTCGCGCAGAACCGGGCGGTGTTGGCTGCTTGTGTCACGGAAAACAACTTTCAATAGAAGTTTATCCGGACACAACCTGGATAATATTCCGCCCCGACGATGCGTCCATGCCCGGATCTCGGCCTGCGACTCGCCCGCTTCCGGCGCTGCCGGAGCGGCGCGGTCGGCGTGCTGTTCGGCGTGCTGCTGCCGATCCTGGCGATGGGGGCGGTCGGCGTCGCCGAGCTCGCCGAGGTGATACAGGCGAAGGCGAAGCTCCAGCGCAACGTCGACGCGGCGGCGATCCAGGGCGCGGGCGAGTTCGGCGTCGACCAGTCGGCCGCCACGACGGAGCGTACGCGCCTCTACGCCGACGCGATGGCCGAGCCCCTGCGCCTGCGCTGGACGATCGCCTCGACCGCCACGGTCGAGGCCGCGTCGCGCACCGTGACGGTGCGCCAGAGCGCCAACCGCGCCTCGTTCTTCGGCAACCTGCTGCCGCCGGGCGGCTGGACCATCGCCGCCACCGCGACGGCGATCCGCACCGCGCGAAAACCCCTCTGCGTGCTCGGCACGCGCGGGGGCGGCCCGCTCGATGCCGGGCAGGACAGCATCGCGCTCCAGGCCAGCTCCGCGATCACCGCGAGCGACTGCCTGATCCAGAGCAACGCCAACCTGACGGCCGGTCCGGGCACCGTTCTGTCGGCCGGCGAGACGCGCGCCGTCGGCAGCGCCGCCGGCCCGATCCGGCCGGCCCCGGTGACCGACGCGCCGCCGATGACCGACCCGTTCGCGGCGATGCGGCTCGACGCGCCGTCGCTCCTGTGCGACTCGCTCTCGCTCAGCCTCGGCTCCGGCACGTTCCACCTCAATCCCGGCGTGCATTGCGGTGCCATCGCGCTGCTGGGCAACGCCACCATCGTGCTGGCGCCGGGCGACCACTACTTCGTCGGCCCGGGCCTCAGCGTCGGCGGCAACGCCACGATCACCGGCAGCGACGTCGTGGTCATCCTCAAGGGGCTGCTGACGGCGCAGGTCACCGGCAGCGCCGTGCTGCAGCTCGAAGGCCGCAAGAGCGGGCCTTACGCCGGCTTCGTGCTGATCACGGACCGCAGCTATGGCGGCGACGTCGAGATCTCGACCAGCAACGCCCGCAAGCTCGTTGGCACGGTCTACCTGCCGAATGCGAGCCTCACGGTGAGCGGCGCCAACAACCGGATCGCCGACCAGTCGCCCTGGACGGTGGTGGTGGCGCGCACGATCCGCACCCTGGGGAGCGCCCACCTGGTGATCAATGCGGGCTACGCCGCCTCCAGCGTGCCGGTGCCGGCCGGGGTCGGCCCGCAGAAGGACCAGCCGGTCCGCCTGTCGCAGTGACGACCCTCGCAGTGACGGCCCGATGCCGCGCCGGCCGGTGCCGGTGCGGAACCTCCGGCGCGCGACCCGGATTTGTCCCTCGGGCCCACGACCCGCATGGAACATCGACGATGCCGGAGACCGAGATCCTCCCCGAACTCGTGCCCGAGGTGCCGGAGACGGTCGTCCGTCCGGCGATCCACCTCGACCACTGCGTCATCCACGTCTCGGACTGGGAGCGCTCCACCGCCTTTTACCGAGATATCCTCGGCGCCGAGGTGATCCCGGTCGGGCGCGGCTACGCCTACCGCTTTGGCGGCGTGCAGCTGAACTGCCACGGGCCGGGCCAGATCGGCGAGCCGCGGGCCCAGGTCCCGGTGATGCCCGGCAACAGCGATCTCTGCTTCCGCTGGCACGGACCGATCGAGGAGGCGATCGTCCATCTCGAAAGCCACGGCGTCCCGGTCGAACTCGGCCCGGTGCCGCGCCACGGCGCGGTCGGCGAGGGGATCAGCGTCTATTTCCGGGATCCGGACGGGTCGTTGATAGAGTTCATCACCTACCCGGGCAACTGAGGCCTCACAGCCCCGAGACGAGGTGCCCGCCATCGACCGGCAGCGTCGCCCCGGTCATCCAGCCGGAGGCGTCGCCGGCGAGCAGCAGGAAGGCGCCGTCGAGGTCCTCCGGGCGGCCCAGCCGGCGCATCGGGATGCGCTTGAGCATCGCCTGGCCGGGCGGCGTCTCGAAGAAGTCGCGGTTGATGTCGGTGCCGATATAGCCCGGGGCCAGGGCGTTGACCCGGATGCCGTAGCGGGCCCATTCGAGGCCGAGCGCCTGGGTCATCTGCACCACGCCGGCCTTCGACACCGTGTAGGGACCCACGCCCCCGGAGACCCGGAGCCCGAGGATCGACGCGACGTTGACGATGACGCCGCCGCGGCCGGCATCGCGCCAGGCCCGGGCCGCCGTCGTCGACACCGCCCAGACCCCGCGCAGGTTGGTGTCGATCACCCGGTCGAAGGTCGCGATGTCGACGTCGATCGCCGCGCCGCCCTCGGCGATGCCGGCATTGTTGACCACCACGTCGGGCAGGGCGTGCAGGGCCGCGAAGGCGGCCGTCACCGAATCCGGGTCGGCGACGTCGAGGGCGACCGCCCGGGCCGCGGGCGCGCCCGCGGCTTCCAGGTCCCGCACCAGGGCGTCGAGCTTCTCCTTGCGCCGTGCCGCCACGGTGACGCTGGCGCCGCACCCGGCGCAGAGCCGGGCGAAATGGTCGCCGAGGCCGCTCGAGGCGCCGGTGACGAGGACGTGGCGGCCCTTCAGGCCGGCGGCGAGATCCATGGCGCTTCCCCGAATCGATTGGCCGGGCATGCCTCGTTCATGGGCACGCCTCGTTGATCTTATGTCTCAGCCGGTCCGCGTCTGGGCGAGCTGCTGGTTGGTCATCTCGAGGCGGTGGGCGAGCTCGCGCATCACCGCGATGGCGATCTGCGGGAACTGGCTCAAAAGTTCGAGGAAGACTCGCCGGTCGATGCGGAGCGCCGTCGTCGGCACCACCGCGGTCACGGTGGCGGAGCGCGGCTGGTCGGCCAGGATGCCCATCTCGCCGACGAGGGCGTTGGCGCCGAGCAAAGCCAGGCGGATCGGCCCCTGCGGCCCGTCGAGCGTGACGGCCGCCTCGCCCTCCAGGATCAGGTAGGCCGCATCCGCCGCGTCGCCCCGGTCGAAGAAGCGCTGCCCGTCGGCGAAGTGAACCCGCTCGCTGGTGAAGGCGAGCAGCTTCAGGCGGGCCGGATCCACCTCGCGGAACATCGGCACTTGGCGCAGCGACTGCACCTCGGTCTCAAGCGTCATGCCTTCACATCCTGCTCGACGCGCGCCGGTTCCGGCCTCGTCTCGTCCTCGGCGCGTGCGGAGACTGCCGCAGCCGGCGCCGCAATGCCAGCCCCCGCCGGCGCCTCCGCACCGGAAGCTTCGCTGCCGGTCCGGGAGGTTTCGTCTCCGCTGGGCGAGGCCGGAACGGCCGCGGGCGTCTCCGGCCCGTGGATCTGCGTGCCGGCGGCCCGCAGCACCAGGGCGAACCGGTCGGCGACGCGGTCGTTCGGCAGCACCACCACGAGGCTGTTCTCGCGCCCGAACCGCTCCAGCAGCAGGCCCAGCACCGTGCGGGCGCGGTTCTCGCCCATCGGCGACAGGGCGCCGTCGAGGACGAGCAGGTCCGGCCGCCGGATCAGCGCCCGCACCAGACTCACCACCGCCCGCTGCACGCTCGACAGGAAGCGCCCCTCCGGGCCGACCTGGTGGTCGAGCCCGACCCGGGTGATGGCGGGGGCGAGCTGCATCTCCTGCACCAGGGCGGTGCCGGTCGCCGTCACGGTCTCGACGGCGTCGGCGACCGACTGGTTGATGCGGCCGAACAGCAGGTTGTCGCGCAAGGGGGCGGCGGCGCAGACCTGGTCGGGGTCGTAGAAGTCGACGCCCCCCATCCCGGCCTCGTCGAGGGCGGCGCGCAGCTCCGCCCGCGCCGCGACGAGCCGGTCGCGAAACGCGTCGTCGATCAGGCCGAGGCGGTGGCGGGGCTCGATATAGGCGAGCGGCAGGGCGATGAGCCGGGTCGCGTCGGCCGAGCCGTAGCGGCCGAGCCCGATCCAGCGCCGCCGGATCCGGTTGAGCCTGCCGCCGCCGTGGCGCTCGGCGGAGGCCTCGGTGGCGGTGCGGCGGGCGAGGATCGCCTCGAATTCCGGCAGCTCGTCGGCGGAGAGGAACGAGAACTGCTCGAACAGCGGGTGGCCGCTCGGCAGGCCGCGGAAGATCTCCAGCATCGTGGCGGCGATCCGCTCGCCCATGGTGACGAGGTCGTCGGCGAGCCCGGTGCGGTCGAGGACGAGGCGCACCACCGCGTGCTCGGCGAGCGCCCGCCCGGTCAGCGCCGTGGTGGTCGGCACGCCGAACAGCAGGTTCTCGGCCACCGTCGCCTGCCGGTTGTAGCGGGCGGGGTCGAACGGCTCGACGAGGTTCGCGTGCCCCTCCGCCGCCAGGCGCTCGCGGAAGGCGATCCGCGCCTCGATCAGCCGGGCGGCGAGGTCCGGATGGCGCTCGGGATCGACCTGGCCGAGGAGGCCGAAGCGGTAGACCTCCTCGCCCATGCCGATGCGGGTGAGCCAGTCGAGGATCAGGGCGTCGAGGGCGGCCGCATCCGCGACGCCGGCCTGGGCGTAGTCGATCCAGTCGGCCGGGAACGGCTCGACCGGGTTGCCGGTGCGGCGGGCCTCGGCGAGCGCCTTCGCGTCGGCGGCGGCACCCTCGGGCGGCCGTCGGTTGAGGCCGTAGACGATGTTGTCGCGCAGCGAGCCCGGGAACAGGATCGGGTCGACCCCCGCATACGCGATGCGCCGGGTCAGCGCCGCGCCGGACCATTCCGCGAGATCGTGGTCCTCGAGGGTGATCCGTCCGGAGGTCGGCACCGTGCGCCGCGCCAGCACCCGGCCGAAGGTCGAGGCGGCCGGACCGCCGTCGCTGACGATGCCGACGAGGGCCGGCAGCGGCAGGCTCAGGGAGACGTTGGCGAGCACCGGCCCGTGCGGTTCCTGGACGCCAACGCCCTCGGCGGCGAGCCGCCCGCAGAGCGACTCGTCGCGCCCCGGCGCGTCGAGCCCGAGCAGCCGCTCGGGCAGGAATTGCTGCAGCACCTGCTCGTACTTCACCTGCACATCGAGGCGCTGCTGGTCCCAGTCGATCAGCTCCTTCAGGGGCGGCGGCAGGTCGCGATAGGCGGCGATCACCGCGACGAGCTGGCCGATGCTGAGCTGGCCTTTCAGCGCGAAGTAGCCGCCGATGCAGTAGAACAGGAACGGCGTCATCTGCGCGAGCAGGTTGTTCAGGAACTTGACCATGAACTTGCGCCGGTAGATGCGCAGGCGCAGGTCGAACAATCCGCCGAGGCGGTGGCCGATCTCGGCCCGCTCCCAGGCCTCGGCCCCGTTGGAATGCACCGCCGCGATGCCGTCCACCACCTCGCCGACCCGGCCGGCGAGGCGGCGCGAGGCGAGCTGGCGCTGGCGCCCGAGGCGCAGCAATTCGCGCCGCAGGCGGGGGATCACCACGAACTGCACTCCGACGACGCCGGCGGCGAGCAGCCCGAGCCAGACGTTCTGGAGCAGGATGAACGCCATCGCGGTGGCGGCCTGGGTGCCGAGGAAGGCCGGCAGGATGTAGGCGTCGCCGATGAAGCCGCCGATCGGCTCGACCTCGTCGCGGATGATCGTCGCGACCTCGGAGGCCTTGGTGTGGCGCAGCGCGTCGGGCGAGAAGCGCATGATCAGCGAGAACAGCTGGAACCGCAGGCGCCGCAGCATGCGCTCGCCGAGCGCCCCCTTCGCCACGTTGATCCAGTACTTGAAGGCGCCATTGATCAGCACCAGCAGCAGGAACATCGACGAGAGGCCGAACAGCAGCTCGAACCGGTCGACGTCGAAGCCCGAGAACAGCGCGATGTCGTGGCCGAACCAGTCTGGCATCTGCAGGCGCAGGACCAGGAACTTGGCGGTCTCGTTGCCCTTCTCGAAGGCGTGGCCCTGGATCGCCTCGTTGACGATGCGCCGCGGCAGGTCGAGGGAGGCGAAGTAGAGCGGCAGCGAGGACAGCACGACGGCGCAGATCAGGATCTGGTCGCGCTTCGAGTGGCGCCAGATGTAGCGGAACAGGCTGCGGTCGAGGCCGCCCGAGGCGTCGCCGGCCTCCGGGTCGTTGCCGGACCGGGCGGCGGCGATCTGATCTTGCGCCCGATCCTGTGCCTGGTCCCGCCCGGTGGCGCGGTCCCCGCGCGCCGGGGCTCCGCCCGCCGCCGGAGCGATGCCGCCGCCCGTCCGCTCCGCCGCTTCCGCCCCGCCGCTCATGCCGGTCCGCCGTCCCGGATCCCGCCCGGATCCCATCTGCTTGTGTAGAGGGCCGGAGCGGGACTGGAAACTGCGGCTGCGTCAACGGCCGGTCGACCGCGGGCGGGGCCATGCCCGGCCATCATCTTACTCGGTGTAACCCATCACGGCCGCCGCGCGGGCCCGCACCTCGGCGAGGCTCGAGGCAGGCACGACCCCGATCATGACGCAGCCCCGATGCTGCCAGGACTGGCTCTTCGCCTGATCCGACAGGATCACGCCCCGCAATTCGCCCTCGGACGCGCCGTCGATCACGCCCACTCCCTTGGGAAGTGCGATCCCGGCCGGCACCGCTACCTCGAATGGCCCACCCCGCACCGTGCTGGTGATCGGGCAAACCATGCACAGCCGGGCCCGCTCGTTGTAGAGGCGGGAGCTCAGCACGAGGGCGGGACGTGCCCCGGCCTGCTCGCGGCCCGCCTGCGGACTGAAATCGAGTGCGACGACGTCACCCGCGTCGGGACAATAGGGGCCGTCAGGGGAGCTCTTCGCCTCGCGGACGATCCGCGAAATGTTCTTCATGAACGTGCTCGTCCTTGAACGTCGCCATCAGCTCTTCGAGCGTGTAGCGCGGCTTGGAGCCGATCGGCGTCACGACGATTTTTCCGGACTCGACGCTCAAGTCGGCCGACATTCCCTCGGTCGCCCCGAGTTCGCGCAAAGCCTGGCTCGGAATGCGGACGGCAACGCTGTTGCCCCATCTGGCGAACTGAACACGCATGGGAAACCTCACGCACATGCGCCGTCGCGCGAGCGGGGAGTCGATACGATGTATATACAACTGATGCCGGCCGGCACAAGCCCTGATCCGCGCCATCCCGCCGCCTCGTCGCCCCGGCGATGATGCGGCGGGAATCCGGCAGCGCCACGCTCAATCCCGCCGGGTGTATTCCTTGCGGGTGGTCAGACCGCCGATCGGCTCGTCGCCGAACTGGCGGTTGGGCTGGGGCGAATCGCCCGGCTCCTCGGTCGTGGTCGGGTGCGGGCTGCCCTCCTCGGCCGGCATCGGTGGCGGGGCGGCGCGGTTCGGCACGGGCGCGGTCTCGGGATGGGCGGCGGCCTCGGGGCTCACCATGGTCTTGTTGGTCATCGACTGCTCCGGGAGCGTGCGATGCGGCGGGCGGCCGCAGGCCGCTCCACCGCGGAGTCCGGAGCGAACGCCGGCCCACCCGCCCGGTTCCGCCCCGCGGCGGCGCCTGCCGGCAGGTTTCGCTAGGCGCGCTCGGTGTTAGCGCAAGTCACCGGCGGCATCCGGGGGTGGGCGGTGCCCCGGGGGGCTTGCCTGTACTGCCCCGAATCGGGACCATCTCTCCGCCGGCCCGCATGCGTGGCAGGAACCATCATTTCCGCTGAAGGTTGTCCGGACTGAGAACACGGCCAAGGAGGTAAACATGGCTACCGGAAATTCGACCTCGAAGCGCGGCTTCGCGTCCATGGACCTGGAGCGGCAGCGCGAGATCGCCAGCAAGGGCGGCCGCTCCGTGCCGGCCGAGAAGCGGTCCTTCTCGCAGGATCGCGAACTGGCCTCGTCCGCCGGCCGCAAGGGCGGCCAGGCCTCGGGCAGCGGCCGCGCCACTGACGAGTAAGGCGTGCCGGCCCCGAGCCGGCGGAGGAACGCCCGGCCGGACCGGGCCGCGGGCCTGACACGGCTTTGCGGATACGTTGAGACCCACACTCATGCGCCGGAGGGAGACCATCTCACCTCCGGCGCATCAGCATGGGCCGTCACAGTAGCGTCCGGACACGACGAAGCCCCCGGGCGCAATTGGCGCCCGGGGGCTTCGTCGTTCGCGGGATCAGGCGGCCAGCGGTCGCGCCGTGACCACGAGATTGCGCCGCGCCAGATGGAGGCAGACCACGTCGTCAACCGGCCGCACGGCCGTGACCCCGGCGAGCAGGCTGGCGAGCCGGTCGGCATCGGGCTCGACGTGGTATCCGTCGCGGTGGATCCGCTCCGGGGCCGGCGGCTGAGGCGAGGGCACCTCGTATTCGCGCAGATCGATCATGGCTGAGGTCCGTTGGCGTCGAAGGAGTTCGTCAAAGCGTCGCGAGGGAGAGGCCGGCCGGCAGGACGTCGCCGGCATCCGCCAGGCAGCGGCTCGGCAGCAGGCGGCGGGCCTCGTGGCCGGCGAGCCCGCTGATCGCGCCCTCGCAGCCTTCGGGCATCCGCCGCACGGCCTGGCCCGCGGGGACCGGATCGCGCTGCGCCACCGGGGTGCCGGCGCGCTCGCGCACCGTCACGTGGGGGATCGCGGTGTCGCGGGCGACCAGCGTCGTGTTGCGGGTCGAATCGGCCTGGTAGACGACGTCCCCGGCGGCGTTGCGCAGGGTGACCTTGGCGGCGCCGAGCCCGGTGATCTCGACCGCCACCGGGACCTGCGCCTTCGCGGCCGGCCGGACCGGCGCGAGCCGATCGCCCTTGATCGCCGCCTGCTCGACGGCCGGGCGGGCGACCGCGCCGACGGAGTGCTCGATCAGCGGCTGCCCCACCAGGGCGAGGAACGCGGCCGGGACCGTAATGCCGAGGAAGAAGTGCGGGCGGAGCATACGCGAGGCCCTCGCGGCGAAGCTTGAGATTGCTTCCTTAACGCGGACCCGCGCCAAGTAGTTCCCGCGACGGTGCCGGCACGGGACAGTTCATGGCGCGAATGCGAGGGACCCCGTCAACCTCTCGTTAACCGGCGGGCGCGCGGCAGGCTGGGCGATAAAGCGCGTCAATTCCGCCACAGGCAACGAAAAAGGATCGTCGCGTCCGGCTCCGTGGAACCAATCGGTGAGGATTCCCGTTGATGTTGCAACCCGGCCACCTGGTCCTCCCCGCATTCCCCTTGTGCATTGGCCGGAAACTCTTCCAACGGGCCGGATCCTGATCCGGCCCGTTCTTTCGTATTGGGGCCGTGAGTTCGACAACTGCCAAGTCTAGCGAAAGTTCGCGCGCGGCACCGGGGCGGTGATGCGACCGCGCCCGGCCCGTGACGGCGTCACAGCGGCGGGTGCATCCAGAACTGGGCGATCAGGGCCGCGCCGAGGAAGGTGCCGGCATTGGCCATGAACGACACCACCACGATGCGCCAGCCGAGGCGCCGGAAGGCCGGAAAGTCCTTGGCGAGCGACAGGCCCGCGAAGGCGAGGATCGGGGTGGCGAGCGCCAGGAAGTTGATCCGGCCCGTCGCCGCCGCGATCTCGGCCGAGAACGGCGTGCCCGGATAGGTGAGCGCCATGCCGATCAGCGAGACCCACACCACCGCCGGCAGCCTCCGCCCGGCGAGGCGATAGAGCGCCTCGCCCACGACCACCGCGCCGACGATGATCGCGGCCCCGAGCAGCACCTGCCCGTCGGGCCGCGTGCCGTAGGTCAGCCAGTTTCCGACGAGCCCGAACGAAGCGGTGGCGAGCCAGATCAGGACCAGGGCCGGCAGGCCGAAGGCCGGGGCGGCGTGTGCCGTCACGGCCTTGGCCGGTTCGGGCGCGGCCTCCGTCCGGCCGCGGCCTCGGCCGAGGACCGGCTCCAGCACGCCGTAGGCCCAGACCGTGAAGGGCAGCGACAGGAACAGGGTGAAGTAGGTGCCGATGGTGGTGGTGATGAGGTTGCTCGCCGCCGCGAAGGTGGCGACTTCCTTGGCCATCTCGGGCGTCTGTTGCGCCGCGATGGCGCCGGCAGCGGCCGCCATCATGCTGCCGGAGCCGACGCCGGCGCCCATGGCGAGCGCCAGCGGGTTGAAGATCCCGAGGCTCGCGATCAGCCCGGCCAGCACGGCGATGAACACCGCCCCGAACACCGTGCCGGTCAGGTACTCGGCGAGCACGCCGCGGCCTTCCGGCGAATCCATGCCGTAGCGCTCGCCGATGATCGCGAGGCTCGGCTCGCGCCCGACCGAGAAGGTGGCGCCGATCGCCTCGCGCTTGAGGCCGAGCAGCAAGGCGACCGGCAGGCCGAACACCATCGTGCCGAAGAAGTGGCCGAATTCCTGGAAGGCGAGGGCCCAGCCGGCCCCTAAGATCTTCGGCAGCGAGCCGCCGACGAGGAGGCCGAGCTTAGCGACGAAGAGCAGCAGGGCCGGCTGCAGGATCGCGCCCGCCGCGTGCTGGAGCGACACCGGCAGCCGCAAGGCCTGCGGCAGGCGGGGTGCGGCGAGGCCGAGGCCCCCGCCCATCAGGAGCGCCCAGAGCAGGGGCAGCAGGATGATCTTGCCGTGCCCGAGCGGGATGGCGACGTTGCCGATCGCCTCGGCCAGGGTCACCACCGCGAGGGCGAGGCCGAACAGGATCAGGATGCCGGTGCGGCCGGCCGGCGGAGCGGAATGAGGTACGGGCGCGACGGCGGGATTGCCGGTCGCCAGGGTGGCGCTCGTCATCGAAAACAGTCTCCGGTGCGGGGGCGGTCCGGGAGGGGCCGCCTCCCGGACCGGAGGACGTGTCAGGCGCCGACGCCGGGGGCGTAGCCGAACGAGGCGGCGGGGGCGGCCGCCGTCTCGACCCAGACGCTCTTGACCTGGGTGTATTCGTGCAGGGCCTCGACGCCGCTGGAGCGCCCGTATCCGCTGCGCCCCGAGCCGCCGAAGGGCGAGGCGACGTGGATGGTCTTGTAGGCGTTGATCCAGAAGGTGCCGGCCCGCACGGCCGCCGCGACCCGGTGGGCGCGGCCGACGTCGCGGGTCCAGACCGCGCCGGCGAGGCCGAACTCGGAATCGTTGGCGATCGCGACCGCCTCGCCTTCCGTGTCGAACGGGATCACCGTCACCACCGGCCCGAAGATCTCGGTGCGGGCGCAGTCCATCGCGTTGTCGGCCTGGGCCAGGATCGTCGGGCGCACGTAATAGCCGCCCTCTTGGTCGCCCCCCTCTTGCACCGTGCCGTCGCTGCCGGCGGCGAGCCGCGCGCCCTGGTCGAGGCCACCGCGGATCATCGCCAGCACGTGGCGGTACTGGGTGGCGTTGTTGATCGGCCCGACTTCCGTCTGCGGGTCGAGGGGATCGCCGACGCGGATGCGGTTCGCGCCCTCCGCCAGCATCGCGACGAAGCGGTCGTAGACCGGGCGCTCGACGAGGAGCCGCGAGCCGGCGACGCAGGACTGGCCGGCGCCGGCGAAGATCGCGGCTTGCGCGCCGAGGCAGGCCCGCTCCAGGTCGGCATCGGCGAAGACGATGTTGGCCGACTTGCCGCCGAGTTCGAGCACGCAGGGCTTGAGGTGACGGGCCGCCGCCTCCGCGATCTTCGCGCCGGTGGCCGGCGAGCCGACGAACACCACCTTCGCCACCGCCTTGTCGGCGAGCGCCGCCTGCCCGGTGGTGTGGCCGTAGCCGGCGAGCACGTTGACGACGCCCGGAGGGAGCCCGGCCCGCTCGGCGAGCGCCGCCACGGCGAGCGAGGTCAGGGGGGTGAGCTCCGAGGGCTTGAGCAGCACCGCGTTGCCGGCGGCGAGCGCCGGGGCGAGCTGCCAGCCGCAGGTGAAGACCGGGGCGTTCCAGGGCGTGATCTGCAGCACCACGCCGACGGGCTCGCGGCGCGTGTAGTTGAGGTGGCTGGTCGGGACCGGGATCACCTCGCCGTGCAGCTTGTCGGCCCAGCCGGCGTAATACTCGAACATCTCCGCGACCTTGGTCGCCTCGACGCGGCAATCGCGGATCGGCTTGCCGGCATTCAGCGCCTCGAGGCGGGCGAGGGGCTCGATCTCGGCGCGGATCGCCCGCGCGATCTCCTGCATCACCCGGCCGCGGGCGGCGCCGGTGAGCGCGGCCCAGCGGGCCTGGCCGGCCTTCGCGGCCGTCGCGGCCTCGGCCACCACGGAGGCACCGGCATCCGGATACTCGGCGAGCAGGAGGCCGGTGGCGGGATCGACGAGGCGCACCGGCTCGCCGGTGCCGGGGACGAGGCGGCCGTCGATCCAGGATCCGATGCAAGATCCGACGGTGGCGGTCTCGGGAAAGAACGGGCGCAGGAGTGCGGCGAGCGCCTGCGGGCGGGTCTCGGTCATGACGCGTCTCCCGATCAGTTCAGCTGAAGCTTGACGATGGCGTTGAAGTCGGCGTCGTCCGGGATCCCGGTGCTGTCGCGCCACAGCCGGACGGCCTCGCCCGAGAGCGGCAGGTCGAGGCCGAGCCCGGCAATCACGCCCGCGGCGAGGCGCAGGTCCTTGCGCATCAGCTTCATGGTGAAGCCGGAATCGAAGGCGCCGTTGAGCACCCAGGTCGGGAAGTTCACCTGGGTCACGCCGCTGCGGCCGGAGCCCGCATTGATCCCGGCGAGCAGGCGCTCGGGATCGACCCCGGCTTCTTTCGCCATCCGCACCGCTTCCGCCGCGGTGATCAGGTGGGCGGCGCAGAGCAGGTTGTTGGCGAGCTTGGTGACGTGGCCGGCGCCGACATCGCCGACATGGACCCGCGTCGCGCTCATGGCGGCGAGCACCGGCTCGGCCCGGGCCACCGCCCGCTCGCTGCCGCCGATCACCATGGTCAGCGTCGCGGCATGCGCGCCCTTAGGCCCGCCGCTCACCGGCGCGTCGATCAGGTCGATGCCGGCGGGCGTGAGCGCCGCCGCGATGCGCCGGGTGACCGCCGGGTCCGAGGTCGAGGTGTCGATGATCAGGAGGCCGGGCTGGGCGCCGTGGAGCGGTCCGTCGGGCCCGAGCAGCACCGCCTCCACCACCTCGGGGGTCGGCAGCGACAGAACCACCGCGCCGCAGGCCCGCCAGACCGCAGAGTTTCCGTCGGCGATCTCGATGCCGTCCGCGGCGCAAGTCCCGCGGGCGGCGGGCGCCGGATCGTAGCCCACCACGTCGAAGCCCCGCCGCCGCAGCGAGAGGGCCATGCCCCGGCCCATATTGCCCAAGCCGATGACGCCGATCGTCCGCATGTCCGACTGTCTCCCGGAAGCGACGCCGGGATCCGAGCCGCGGCGCCTTCTGGGAACGGGAGACTGGGGCAGGTCGGCGTTGAGCGGAACGGCGCTGGCCGGTATTTTGCGTTGCCTTGCCGGCAACGCACCCGGCGGGTGGAGGACGATCGATGCACAGCCTCGACGAGCGCTGCCTGCGCTACCTGGCGGAGGCGGTCGGCTGCGGGTCGGTCCGCGCGGCGGCCGACAAGCTCGACGTCAACGCCTCGGCGGTGAGCCGCCAGATCGCCCAGATGGAGGGGCAGCTCGCCACGCCCCTGATCGAGCGCCACCGCCGCGGCGTGCGGGCGACCCCGGCCGGCTCGCTCCTCCTCGACTATTACCGGCGCCAGACCTCCGACCGCGAGGACATCCTGGCCAAGCTCACCGAGCTGAAGGGCCTGCGCCGCGGCCATATCGACGTGGTGCTGGGGGAGGGCTTCATCGGCGACCTGATGTCGGGCCTGCTCCAGGGCTTCTGGGCCCGCCACCCCGACCTGACCATGACCCTCGACCTCGCGGCGACCAACGACGTGGTACGCCGCGTCGTCGAGGACGAGGTGCATCTCGGCCTCGTCTACAACCCGCCGCCCGATCCGCGCCTGCGCACCCACCTGGCAATGCCGCACCCGATCCGGGTGCTGGTGCGCCACGACCACCCGCTCGCCGGCCATCCGGGCCCGGTCCGCCTCGCGGATCTCGCCGGCCACCGCCTCGGGACGATGCACCCGGCTTATGGCATCCGGCAGATCATCGCCGCCGCCGAGCGGGCGGAGGGCGCGCGGTTGGATCCGGCGCTCACCACCGGCTCGATCGGCGTGCTCAAGCAGTTCGTCGCCTCCGGCGCCGGCGTGACGCTGCTGCCGGCCTTCTGCGCCGCGCAGGAGGTGGCCGACGGCCTCCTGGTCGCCCTGCCGCTGGCCGATCCCGGCCTCACCGCCGTCGAGGCCCGGATCGTCACCCGCCTCGGCCGCCAGCTCGCGCCGGCGGCGGCCAAGCTCCTGCAGCACCTCGCCCGCGGGATGGCAGGGAACGGAACGGGAGGGGGCAATGGCTGAGACGTATAGCGACTATTCAGATAAAACTCTTTTCACCGCTTTGGCCTTAGAGCAAATGCGATACGATGTGCTAGCGCTTTGAGGTTGGATAAATGAAAAACACTCGTGGTGACAAAAACGGGCTACCATTCCTAGGGCCGCTAGTGCTAGCTTAATCGCATGATGTCGTATCTATCTGCATATTTTGAGTCTCTTCTCGGTCATTGGTGGTGGCTGGTGACCGGCCTGGTCCCAGAAGCTTTTGAGATTAGCAATCGCCTTTTTCCCAGATTTCGCAAATGGCTCAACGATAAATTTCCAGAGAAATCTCGTAGGAGATTTGAGGTTTATATCGTCGCACTTGCTGTTTTTGTCGCTGGATTTTTAGCTTGGCGCGATGAACGAAATGCTAAATCAGACATTGAGTCTAGATATAATGATTTAGTATCAAAATCACAAACAAGTACTTCTTTGGGATCTCGCTTGGTGTTATATGAAATAGAACCAGTCGTAGAAGATAATGCGTATATATACAGGGTAAAAGTAATTAATAATGGCAATATCGCGGCTTATATACTAAACCGAGAGGCTGTGCTGATTGTGTCAGAGCAGGGTCCTTTCCTGAATGGAAGTACGCCTATAATCAAGGGAATTGAAGAGAGAATTTTACAAGGAAAATATCAAATTGATACAGACATTGAGCTACAACCTAATAGATATCAATCGTTCGAGTTTAAAAGTTCGTCAAGTGGCGCCACGCTCGTAGAAAATAAGGCTGAATATGAAGCAATAGTTAATCGCAGTAAGTATCTACACTTGATGATGGTGATGTCGTATAAGGATGATGCGCTTTTATTTCCAAATCAGAGAAGGATAGTTAAAATATGCGCATCTTTTATAGGCGGTTTTTCCAATAGATATGCTTGTCCGGGACAAAATAGAAGCTATCTATCCAACGAGTAAGCGATCAAAGTCGCGCTGCGTATGCATAAATGATCGTGCTGCTTTCAATCTATCATGCATTAAGTTTTATACAATCATCATTTCAGAGTAGGCATGGGGGCATTGGTAGATCATTTCAGCCATAATATTTGATATAATATTTAGGAATCCGCAATGTATATGCTGCACAATAACGTATTAGTCAGGATCCCGCCCCGAACGCCTCCCGGAATTCCGGCCGGGCCAGCCGGTGCAGGAGGTCGCGCAGGAGGTCGGCCTGATCGGGCCCGAAGGCGGCGTCGAAGCGGTCCTGGGCCGCGCGCCACAGCGGCGTCGCCTCCGCGAGCTTGGCGGTGCCGGAGGGGGTGAGGGCGATGCGCCGCGCCCGGCGGTCCTGCGGGTCGGGCACCACGCTGACGTAGCCGTCGCGGGTCAGGGGCTTCAGGGTGTGGGCGAGCCCCGAGAGGTCCATCACCATCGCGTCGGCGAGTTCCCCCATGGTCGGGCTGCCGAGGCGGCGAATCGTACCGAGCAGGCCGAACTGCGTCGTGCGCAGTCCGCTCGGCGCCAGGGCGTCGTCGTAGAGCTGCCCGACGCTGCGCGTCGCCCGGCGCAGGGCCGCGTTGCTGCAACGGGTCGGTGGGATCGTCACGCACACCTCCGGGCCCCGTCGGCGCGGGGTCGTCCTGAGATATGCGTCCTTCGCCGCCCCGCCGCAATGCGGCCCCGATGCCGGCCACGGCCCCCGCGGATGGTCGCCGGCGGGAGGCCGGGCACGCAAGGGTGGAGCAAGGCAAGGGTGGAGCAAGGCAAGGTGGAGCAAGGCAAGGTGGAGCAAGGGTGGAGACGCCGGACCCGCCTCCGCTATATGGGCGGCAGGGATGAGGCGGACCCGCGCGAGACCGCGCGGCGCCGGTGCGGATGGGAGAGGAATGGCGGATCCCGGAGACGGCCCGGACCTCGTCGCGGAGAACGCGCGGTTGCGCGCCGCCCTGGCGGCGGCGGAGCAGGCGCGGGCGAAGGCCGAGGCGGCCACCGAGGCGGCCCTGACCGAGGCGGCTCTGGCCCGGGCCGGACGGTCCCGGGACGGGGGCGGCGTCCTGACGGATCCGCGCCTGCACGCCGCCCTCGACATCGAGACCGTCGGGGCGATCGTCTTCGACATGGCCGGCCGGGTGCTGGAGGCCAACGACACCTTCCTGGCGATGAGCGGCTACGGCCGTGAGGACCTGGATCGCGGCCGGCTCACCGGCGCCACCCTGGTGCCGCCGGAATGGCAGCCGACCTCCCGGCGCGTCATCGCCGACCTGCAGGCGCGGGGCCGCTCGGACTCGACCGAGCGGGAATACCTGCGCCAGGACGGCTCGCGGTTCTGGGGCCTGTGCGCGGCGACGCGCCTCTCGGACGGCACCGGCTTCGAGGTCATCGTCGACATCACCGGCCGGCGCGAGGCCGAGGAGGCCCTGCGGCGCAGCGAGGCGCGCTACCGCACGCTGTTCGAGGCGATCGATGCCGGCTTCTGCGTCGTCGCCCTGCGCTTCGACGAGCAGGGCCGGGCCGAGGATTACCGCTTCCTGGAAGTGAACCCGGCCTTCGCGCGCCAGACCGGCCTCGACGGCGCGGCCGGGCGCTGGATGCGCGAACTCGCCCCGGATCACGAGCAGCACTGGTTCGACCTCTACGGCCGGGTGGCGCTGACCGGCGAGCCGGTGCGCTTCGTCCAGCCGGCGCAGGCGCTCGGCGAGCGCTGGTACGAGGTCTACGCCTTCCGGGTCGATCCGCCGGAGGCCCGCCACGTCGCGATCCTGTTCAACGACATCTCCGCCCGGCGCCGGCTCGAGGACGCGTTGCGCGGCCTCAACGAGACCCTGGAGCGCCAGGTCGCGGCCCGGACCGCCGAGCGCGACCGGATCTGGCAGGTGAGCCGCGACATGCTGGGCGTGGCCGATGCCGACGGCGTCTGGCTCAGCGTCAACCCGGCCTGGACGACGATCCTGGGCTGGGAGCCCGGGGACGTGGTGGGCCGCACCTCCGCCTGGCTCGAACACCCGGAGGACCAGGACCGGACCCGGTCCGAGATCCGCCACCTCGGCACCGGCGAGCCGACGACCTCGTTCGAGAACCGGTTCCGCACCCGGGACGGGGGCTACCGCACCCTGTCCTGGCGCGCGGTGCCGTTCGAGGGCAACCTGTACTGCGTCGCCCGCGACGTCACCGAGCAGCGCGAGCGGGCGCAGCGCCTGCTCCAGGCCGAGGAGGCGTTGCGGCAGTCACAGAAGATGGAGGCGGTGGGCCAGCTGACCGGCGGCGTCGCCCACGACTTCAACAACCTGCTCACCATCATCCGCTCGTCGGTGGACTTCCTGCGCCGGCCCGAGCTGCCGGAGGCGCGCAAGCGCCGCTACCTCGACGCGGTCTCCGACACGGTCGACCGCGCCGCCAAGCTCACCGGCCAGCTCCTCGCCTTCGCCCGCCGCCAGGCGCTCGCGCCGGAGGTGTTCGACGTCGTCGCCCGGCTCCAGGGCGTCGCCGACATGCTCGACACGGTCACCGGCGCGCGCATCCGCGTGGTGACGGAAGGACCGGACCGGCCGTGCTTCGTGCGCGCGGATCTGAGCCAGTTCGAGACGGCGCTGATCAACATGGCGGTCAACGCCCGCGACGCGATGGAGGGGGAGGGGATTCTGACCCTCGCCGTCGCCTGCGGGGCTGAGAAGCCCGAGATCCGCGGCCACGCCGCGGCAAGAGGGCCGTTCGCGGCGATCGCGCTCACCGATACCGGCACCGGCATGACGCCTGCGGTGATCGAGAAGATTTTCGAGCCGTTCTTCACCACCAAGGAGGTCGGCAAGGGCACGGGCTTAGGGCTGAGCCAGGTCTTCGGCTTCGCCAAGCAGTCCGGCGGCGACGTCGACGTGACGAGCCGTCCGGGCGAGGGCTCCACCTTCATCCTCTACCTGCCCGAGGTGGCGGCGCCCGACGAGACGAGCCGGCCGGTCCCCGTGGACGAGGGCCTGGCGCCGGCCCGGGCCGGCCAGCGGGTGCTCCTCGTCGAGGACAATGTCGGGGTCGGCCGCTTCGCCGCGCAGATCCTCACCGACCTCGGCTACGTCGCCACCTGGGTCACCAGCGCCGAGGCCGCCCTCGACGTGCTGGCGCAGGATTCCGCCTACGACGCGGTGTTCTCCGACGTGGTGATGCCGGGCATGGGCGGCATCGAACTCGGCAAGACCTTGCGCCGGCGCCATCCCGGCCTGCCGGTGATCCTCACCTCCGGCTACAGCCACGTGCTGGCGCAGGAGGGGTCGCACGGCTTCCCGCTGCTGCACAAGCCGTACTCGGCCGAGCAGCTCTCGCACATGCTGGCGAGCGCGATCGGGTCGCGGCGGGGTAAAGCCGTGACGGTGACCTAGGAGCGGCGCCCGGCAAAGCTCCCCTCGACATGCGCGGGCCGACCCTTTCCGCGAAGGACCACCTCCCCGGCGCCCTCAACCTGCCGCGGGGCAAGATGACGCCGAGGCGCATGGCCGAGTGGCCCGCCGGCACCCTGTTCGTGGTCTACTGCGCCGGTCCCCATTGCAACGGCACCGACAAGGCCGCGCTGCACCTCGCCGAACTCGGATTGCCGGTGAAGGTAATGATCGGTGGCGTGACCGGGTGGGTGGATGAGGGCTTCGGGTTGGCTATGGAAGTCGATGTTTGAGAGCCTGTTCGGCTCGTTGGACTGGGCGTCTGGCGCAGGTGCTGACACAGCTCCTCGTCACCCCGGGGCCGCGCAGCGGAATCCGGGATCCATAAACGCTGACGCTCCAGGATAGAGCCACCAGCTCTCCGCTTCATGCGGCATCGTCAGCGGTTATGGATCCCAGGTTCCGCTGCGCGGCCCCGGGATGACGATGGAGGGTTTCAGGTCTGTCGGATGTCCCGATGACGCCCTCGCGCCACCGTTGAGGAGCGGGCCGGACACCTTCGCATCCGGACCGTCCCACGCCTCACCCCGCCACGAACGCCCGCAGCACCGCATCCCCCGCCTCGCGGGTGCTCGCCGTGCCCTTGAGGTCGCGGGTGCGGGACGCCGGCTCGCGGAGCGCGGTCTCGATCGCCGCCACGACGGCGGTCGCCGCCTCGGCCTCCCCGAGATGCTCCAGCATCATCGCGGCGGTCCAGATCTGGCCGACCGGGTTGGCGATGCCCTGGCCCGCGATGTCCGGCGCCGAGCCGTGGACGGGCTCGAACAGCGAGGGAAAGCGCCCCTCCGGATTGATGTTGGCCGAGGGCGCGATGCCGATCGTGCCGGTGCAGGCGGGACCGAGATCCGACAGGATGTCGCCGAACAGGTTCGAGCCCACCACCACGTCGAACCGGTCGGGATTGAGCACGAAGTGCGCCGTCAGGATGTCGATGTGATACTTGTCGCGCCGGACATCGGGATAACCCTCGCCCATCGCCTCGACGCGCTGGTCCCAGTACGGCATCGTGATGGCGATGCCGTTCGACTTCGTGGCCGAGGTCAGGTGCTTCTTGTCCCGCGACTGCGCGAGGTCGAAGGCGTATTTGAGGATCCGGTCGACGCCGTGGCGGCTCATCACCGTTTCCTGGATCACGATCTCCCGCTCGGTGCCCGGATACATCGTGCCGCCGACCGAGGAATACTCGCCCTCGGTGTTCTCGCGCACGACGTAGAAGTCGATGTCGCCGGGCTCGCGGCCGGCGAGCGGGCAGGGGACGCCCGGCATCAGCCGGACGGGGCGCAGGTTGACGTACTGGTCGAACTCGCGCCGGAACTGCAGGAGCGAGCCCCAGAGCGAGACGTGGTCCGGCACGGTGGCCGGCCAGCCGACGGCGCCGAAGAAGATCGCGTCGGTCGGGGTGAGCAGGTCCTTCCAGTTCGCCGGCAGCATCGTGCCGTGCGCGGCGTAGTAGTCGCACGAGCCGAATTCGTGGTGCTGCAGGTCGAGGCCGAAGCCGAATTTTTGCGCGGCGGCGTCGAGGACGCGGACGCCCTCCGGCACCACCTCCTTGCCGATGCCGTCGCCGGGGATCACCGCGATGCGGTAGTGGCGGTTCTTGCCGGTCATGGTGAAGAGCCTTCTCACGCCAGGGCGGCGCGCACGTCGGCGACGTCGAGGACGTCGTTCAGCGTCTGCTCGAAGCGGGCGAGCAGGGTGTCGATGTCCGCGTCGGTGCAGCAGAGCGGCGGCGCGAAGCCGACGATGTCGTCCGCGAAGGCGCGGAAGATCACGCCGTTCTTGTAGCCGAAGCGGGCGAGGTGCCCGGAGATGCCGAGATCGAGCGAGGGCTTCGTGCGCTTCGCCTTGTCCGTGACGAGCTCGATGCCGGCCAGCAGGCCCCGCACCCGCACGTCGCCGACGAGGGGATGGTCGGCCAGCCGCTGCAGGCCCGCGGTGAAGCGCGCCCCGGCCCGGCGGCCGTTCTCCAGAAGGCCGCCCTCGGTGTAGAGCCGCAGCACCTCGAGGCCGACCGCGGCGCTGACCGGATGGGCCGAATAGGTGAAGCCGTGGCCGATCGGCTTGCCCGCCGGGGCATGATCCGCGATGGCGCGGTAGATCCTGTCGGACATCAGCACCGCGCCCATCGGGCTGTAGCCCGAGGTCAGGCCCTTGGCGGTGGTCATCAGGTCCGGCACCACGCCGTCATGCTCGCAGCCGAAGAGCGGGCCGGTGCGGCCGAAGCCGGTGATGACCTCGTCGGCGACGAACAGGATGTCGAGCTCGCGCGCCGCGTCGCGCATCGCCTTCAGCCAGCCGTCCGGTGGCACGATCACGCCGCCCGAACCCTGGATCGGCTCGGCGAAGAACGCCGCGACGTTGTCCGCGCCCAGTTCCTCGACCTTGGCCGTCAAGGCCGCCACCGAGGCGGCGATCACCGCCTCGTCCGAGTCGCCGGCCGGGTTGCGGTAGGGATAGGGCGAGGGGATGTGGTGCTGGAGGGTGGTCGGCGCGTCGAAGCCGTCGTGGAAGGCGGGGATCGCGGTGAGCCCGGCGCCGATGGTCGAGGAGCCGTGATAGCCCCGCTCCAGGGCGATCATGTGCTTCTTCGCCGGCCGGCCGGTGACGTTGTAGTAGTAGCGGATGAACCGCACCGCCGAATCGACCGCGTCCGAGCCGCCCAGCGTGAAGTAGACGTGGTTGAGGTCGCCCGGCGCCAATT
The DNA here is from genome assembly GCF_900116815.1 of Methylobacterium sp. 174MFSha1.1. NCBI lineage: Bacteria > Pseudomonadati > Pseudomonadota > Alphaproteobacteria > Hyphomicrobiales > Methylobacteriaceae > Methylobacterium > Methylobacterium sp. 174MFSha1.1. The sequence goes on from NZ_FPCB01000022.1 coordinate 133,590, forward strand.
CGGCGAGGCGGGCGGCGAGCCGGATCGCCGGCTCGCTCGAGAAGTGGAAATAGCCGGTGGCGTAGGGCAGCCGCCGCATCTGCTCGGCCGCCGCCTCGACGATCGATTCGTGGCCGTACCCGACATTGACGCACCACAGGCCCGAGAACCCGTCGAGCAGGGTGTGGCCTTCCGCATCGGTGAGATACGCGCCTTGCGCCGATTGCAGCACCGTGGCGCCGCGCGCCTCGTGGCCCTTCCACGAAATCACCGGGTGGATGAGGTGGTCGCGGTCGAGCTCGATCAGGGAATTGGGGCGCATGGGTCAGGCTCCGGGCGGCGGGGCCCCGACCATGCGCGGAGGGCGGCGGGATATTTTGCCGATCTGGCCCCGCCACGCCGCGCGGGGTGCGGGTTTGGCGGGGCGGGGCGGCAGAAAAGACGGGCGGGCCGGGATCTCGTCCGCTCCGGGCAGGCGGCGCGGGCGGCGTTGCGCGGTCTGACCGATCTCCCTCCTCGACGGGCGGGCCCGCGCTCCTCATATTGTCGTGACGGTGAACGAGTCGCCCTCCGACCGATGAGAGATCTGCCCCGATGACCGGCTCCGCTGCTCCGACGACCACCGATCTGCAGGAGCAGCTGGCGCGCATCGAGCGGATGAACGCCGAGACCCGCAAGTTCGTCGAGGAGGGGCTGAAGCTGTCCGCCGAGGCCCGCAAGCTGGCGCGCGATGCGACAATCGCCCCGTATACCGCCATCTTCGCAGCCTTCACGGCCGGGGCTGCCGTGGTGGGGGCCGTGGTGACGCTCGTGAAGATTCTCGGGCTGTGATCGTCCGCACCTGACCTCGAACTCTCGGTCGAGGCGCTCACCGGATCTATGGTTGCCAGAATTGTCACCTGGCAACTCGCCCGGACCCGCACCCGCCGGGGCGATCACGGTTTCCTGCCGCGCCGAGCATCTCCCGCCGCAGGTTCTGCCGCCGCAGCCCCCGGTTCGGCCGAAGCGCGCCCGCCCGCCCGCGCTATGCTCCATCAAAGCCCCGCCCGAGAGCCCCGATGACCGACGCCGCCGCCCTCCTCTCCGACCTCGTCGCGTTCCCCTCCGTCTGCCGCACGCCGAACGGCGCGATCGTCGAGTGGGTGCACGACATCCTCGCCCGCCACGGCGTCGAGGCTCACGTCCTGCCGGGGCCGGAGGGCGACCGCGCCAACCTGTTCGCCACGATCGGCCCACGCGACGTGCCGGGCATCGTCCTGTCGGGCCATCTCGACGTGGTGCCGGCCGGCGAGGGCTGGAGCGGCGATCCCTTCGCCCTGCGGGCGATCGGGGACCGTCTGGTCGGGCGCGGCGCCGTCGACATGAAGGGGTTCGTCGCCTGTCTGCTGGCGCTCGTGCCCGAGATGGTGCGCGCACCTCTCGCCCGCCCGATCCATCTCGCCCTGTCCTACGACGAGGAGGTCGGCTGCGTCGGCGTCCGCCACATGATCGCGCGGTTGCCCGAACTCTGCGCGACGCCTGAGGCCTGCATCGTCGGCGAGCCGTCCGAGATGCGTCCGGTCCTGCGCCACAAGGGCAAGGTGGCGGGGCGCCTGACCGTGCGCGGCCGGGCAGGCCATTCCTCGCGGCCGGACCTCGCCGACAACGCGGTGCATCTCGCCGCCGACATCGTCGGGCTGGTGCGCGGCCTGCACGAGGGGTTCTCCCGCCAGGGGCCGTTCCACCCGCTGTTCGAGCCGGCCGCCTCGACGCTCCAGGTCGGGATCATCGCCGGCGGCACCGGGGTCAACGTCGTGCCCGACACCTGCCGGATCGAGTGGGAGGCCCGCGCGGTGCCGGGCACCGACCCGATGACGATCCACGACGCGCTCCAGGCCGGCATCGAGACCCTCGTGGCACCGCTCCGCGCGGCCGGCCGCACGGTCGCGGTCGAGAGCGAGGTGCTGTCGCTCTACCCCGCCCTCGACCTGCCTGACGACGCTCCCTTGCGCGGCCTCGCCGAGGCCTGGTCCGGCCGCGAGGCCCTGGGGGCGGTGAGCTACGGCACCGAGGCCGGGCTGTTCCAGGCGGCCGGCATCCCGTCGATCATCTGCGGGCCCGGCCGCATCGCCGAGGCGCACCGGCCCGACGAGTCGATCGGGCGCGCCGATCTGGAGGAATGCTGCGCGATGCTGCGCCGCATCATCGGTCATCACAGTCGAAAATAGTTGAACCGGATCAATCTGCAGGCGTTGTCGGGTCCAGGATCTGAGGAATTCGGGATCCGACAGGAGAGCAGCATGCGTTCGATTTTCGCAGGACTCGCCGCCGGCCTTCTCGTCGCCGGCGCGGCGTCGGCCCAGACCGCCGCCCCCTCCGCGGCCCCCGGCACCATGGGCACCGGCACCATGCAGACGGGACCCGCCACCACCGGCACCGTGGCGCCGATGCAGAACAACACCGGCGGCGGCGCCGGCGGCGTGATCGCGCCCGGGCCGACCGGCGCCTCGACGATCACCAACAACTCGGCTGCCGGCGGCAATGCCGGCCAGCCCGAGCGGGCGGTGCCGCAGGGCAGCGGCAACAGCGGCGGCGGCAAGTAAGGCAAGCCTACTGACGTGGGGATGGAGCGCGCCGCGCGCCGTCCCCGCCTTGGCAACCGGCCGCGGCCTCGACAGTTTGAAGGCAACGATCCCCGGAGCGATCCGGGCCGTCCCCTTCAATCTGCCGAGGTCGCCCCATGGCCAGGACCGTGAGCAAATCCACCGGCAAGAAATCCACCGACAGGACGACCAAGACGGCGTCAGCCGGAAAACCCGCGAAGAAGCCCACGCGGAGAACGGCCGCACGCTCCGCCGAGGAGATCGCCGCCGAGGGGCACGCGATGTCCCTCGTGTTCCTGGCGGTCCTCGCCGACGAGCTCGCCGAGAAGATCCGGTCCGGGACCCTGGGGGCCACGCTTCCGGACCTGACGCTCGACGTCGTCACCCTGGACGGCGCGCCCGAGGCCCTGTTCGACCTCCTGGAGGCGGAAGGCGGCAAGAAGCGGCGCAACGAGGAGCGCTGCACCGCCCTGCTGATGCTGATCGGCGGCGCCCTCGGCGAACTCCGGATGGGCGTCCAGGCCGAGCAGGGCGGCCAGGCCGCGCTGACCCTCATGGGGCTGCTCGAGCGCCTCGTCGAGGCGGCCGAGGACGGTACGCTGCCGCCCGACCTGCTCCTGGGGCTCGCCCAGCAATTCAACGCGGCGCGGCTGCCGCTTCCGGACGAGGTGCGCGACCTGATCGTCGCGGCGGCGCGCGCGCCGATGGAGGGCGTGCCGGCCCCGACCCCGGAGGCGATCGCCGCCGATTTCGCGCAACTGGCCGAGGCGATGGATCACGACCCGTTCCTGATCCACGAGCAGCTCGGCGAGCAGTTCGCGCTCTTTCCCGACGACCTCCGCCGGACGGCGATCGGCGCCCTGATCGACTCGGACGTGCCGGCCATGGGCGAGGCCGCCCTCGGCTGGCTCCTCGATCCGGATCCGGACGTCGCCCGGGCGGTGGCCGAGCGCCTGGCCGCCGCGGCGGGGCGGGGCCGCGTCTCGGCGGCGAGCGCCGACCGGCTGGTGCGGATGCGGCCCTGGCTGCCGGAACCGGTGCAGGAGCCGGTCGCGGCGGCGATCAAAGCCTGCCGCGAGCGAGGGTTGAGCCCGCGACCCGCCGAGGCCGCCGGGCCGGCGCGCTCGGTCCGGTTCATCGCCACCGGCGTGGATGGCGGCGGGGCGCAGAGCCTCTTCGCCCTCGTCGACGGCGCCGACGGGCATGTCTTCGCGGCCCTGCTGATGAAGCACGGCCACGGCTTGCGCGAGACCGTGCTGCAGGACGATGTCGGCCCCGAGGGCGCCGCCCAGTTCCTCGACGGGATCGCGCGAAACATCGACTGCTTCGACACCTCGCCGGGCTTCGCCCGCGACCTGATCGCCCACGGCCTCGCCACCGGCCTGTCGGCGGGCGAGCCGCCGCCCTTCGAGCTGCTCCGCTTCCTCGATCTCGTCGGCCTGCCGCCGATCGCGCCGGCGCGCCTGGAGCCGGGTCAGATCGTGGCGCAGCTCCTCGACGGGCTGCCGGAGGAGCGCCGCTCGGACGGCGCCACGAACACGGCGCTCGCCGCGTCGGGCACCTGGGCGAAGGCCTACCACTTCCCGGAGAGCTGGTTCGAGCCGGACGGGATCAAGGTCACGGTCGCCACCCTCACCGCCGGCCGCAAGCGGCAGGGCGCGGTGCTGTCGCGGATCGTGGAGCCGCAGCGGGCCTATTTCGGAGAGCTGCTCGCCTGGATCGCCAAGGCCGCGCAGGGTGCGGCGGAGGCGGGCGCGCCGGCCAAGGTCGGCCGCGGCCGGCGCAAGATGCCGGCGGCCGAGGCCTGGATCGACCTCGCCCTCGTCGCCCGCGCCTTCCTGGACGAGACGCCGATCGACGAGATCCCGCTTGCCGCCGAGATCGCCCGTCAGACCCTCGCGGTGCAGCGCCGCGGCTGACGCCCGGCGCCATATCGCGATTCTATCGCGTGCACCCGTCGATGATATTGGATTACGACCTCCCGGCGCGGTAACACCGCGCCCAAGAGCAGGCCGGCTGCCGCCACGGCAGCCGGCCGCCACGGGAGGTTGAAGCATGAACGCCCACCAGCATTTCATCGGCGGCACCTGGACCGGTAGCGAGGCGACCCTGCCGGTCGTCAACCCGTCGCACGGCCAGGAAATGGCCCGCATCGCCCGCGGCGGCGCCAAGGAGATCGACGACGCCGTCAAGGCCGGCCACGCCGCCATGGACGGCGAGTGGGGCCGCCTCGACGCCGCCTCCCGCGGCCGGCTGATGCTGAAGCTCGCCGAGCTGATCCGCCGCGACGCCGACATCCTGGCCAAGATGGAGAGCGAGGATGTCGGCAAGCCGCTGACGCTCGCCCGCAACGACGCCCAGGTCTGCGCCCGCTACTTCGAGTATTACGGCGGCGCCGCCGACAAGGTGCACGGCGACACGATCCCGTTCCAGAACGGCTTCACGGTCATGACCGTCTACGAGCCGCACGGCGTCGTCGGCGTGATCGTGCCGTGGAACTACCCGCTCCAGATGACCGGCCGCTCGGTCGCCCCGGCGCTCGCCATGGGCAACGCGGTCGTGCTCAAGCCCGCCGAGGACACCTCGCTCTCGGCGCTCCACCTCGCCAAGCTCGCGGCCGAGGCCGGCTTCCCGGCCGGCAGCCTCAACGTGGTGACGGGCCTCGGCGAGGAGGCGGGCGCGGCGCTCGCCTCCCACAAGGGCATCCACCACATCAGCTTCACCGGCTCGCGCGAGGTCGGCACGCTGATCCAGACCGCGGCGGCCAAGAACACGATTCCGGTCACGCTCGAACTCGGCGGCAAGTCGCCCCAGGTCGTCTTCGCGGACGCCGACCTGTCGGAGGCCGGCAATGTGATCGTCAAGGCGATCACCCAGAATGCCGGACAGACTTGCTCGGCCGGCTCCCGCGTGGTGATCGAGGACACGATCTACGACAGCTTCGTCGCCGACCTCGCCAAGCGCTTCAAGGACCTGCGCGTCGGCTCGGGCGAGCAGGACCTCGACCTCGGCCCCGTCGTCAACGCCAAGCAGTGCGAGCGGGTGCAGGGCTACATCGACCTCGCCCGCCGCGACGGCCTGACCATCCTGGCCGAGGGCGAGCTCGGCACCAACGTGCCGGGCGACGGCTACTACGTCCGCCCGACCTTGATCGGCGACGTGCCGCCGGACCACCGCCTCGCCCAGGAGGAGATCTTCGGGCCCGTCCTGGTGGCGATCCGGGTGCGCGACGAGGCCGAGGCGCTGAAGGTGGCGAACGGCACCGAGTACGGGCTCGCCGCCGGCATCTGGACCTCGGATCTCGGCAAGGCGCTTCGCCTCTCGAAGGGCATCAAGTCGGGCCAGGTCTTCGTCAACAATTACGGCGCTGGTGGCGGCGTCGAGCTGCCCTTCGGCGGCGTGAAGGGCTCGGGCCACGGCCGCGAGAAGGGCTTCGAGGCGCTCTACGGCTTCGGCTCCATGAAGATGATCGCGATCAAGCACGGGGTCTGACATCATGGCTGCGGGGAGTGGGGCAGTGGGGAATAAGGTCCTGCCGCTCAGCGGCCTGACCGTGGTGGCGCTGGAGCAGGCGGTGGCGGCCCCCTACTGCTCCTCGCGCCTCGCCGACGCGGGCGCCCGCGTCATCAAGATCGAGCGGCCGGAGGGCGACTTCGCCCGCGGCTACGATGCCTCGGTGAACGGCCTGGCGAGCTACTTCGTCTGGCTCAACCGCGGCAAGGAGAGCCTGGTCGCCGACATCAAGGATCCGGGCGATGCCCGGCTCCTCCACGCCGTCCTCGCAACGGCCGACGTGTTCATCCAGAACCTGGCGCCGGGGGCGGCCGCCCGCGCCGGGTTCGGCTCGGACGAGCTGCGGGCGCGCTATCCGCGGCTCATCACCGTGGACGTCACCGGCTACGGCTCCGGGCATTCGTACTCGGACATGAAGGCCTACGACCTCCTGGTCCAGGCCGAGAGCGGGCTGGCCGAGATCACCGGCCACCCGGCCGGTCCTGGCCGGGTCGGGGTGTCGGTCTGCGACATCGCCTGCGGCATGGCGGCCCATTCCGCCGTTCTGGAGGCGCTGATCGCCCGCGGCATCACCGGCGAGGGGGCGAAGCTCGAGGTCAGCCTGTTCGACGGCATGGCCGACTGGATGAACGTGCCGCTGCTGTACTTCGAGGGAACCGGCCGGGCGCCGCAGCGGGTCGGCCTCGCCCACCCGTCGATCTGCCCCTACGGCGCCTTCCCGACCCGGGACGGGGCCCTGGTGCTGATCTCGATCCAGAACGAGCGCGAATGGCGCAAGTTCTGCACCGAGTTCCTGCGCCAGCCCGACCTGCCGTCGCGGGAGGGGTTCGAGAGCAACAACGCCCGGGTGGCGAACCGCCCCGAGGTCGATGCCGTGGTGGCGCGGGTCTTCTCGGACCTCAGCCGCGACGAGGCGGCGGCGCGGCTGCGCGAGGCCGGGACGGCCTTCGGCTTCGTCAACGGGCTCGCCGACCTCGTCTCGCATCCAGCGCTGCGGCGGGTGACCGTCGAGACCCATGCCGGTCCGGCCTCGATCGTGGCGCCGCCGGCGCTCCGCAACGGGCAGGCGCCGGTGCTGGGGCGCGTGCCGGGGATCGGCGAGCACAGCGAGGCGATCCGGCGGGAATTCGCAGCGTAGAGGTGAGGGCATCCGGCCCTGTCCAGATCTCTCGGCGTCATCCCGCGGCTCGTCGAAGACGAGAACCCGGGATCCATAACCGCCGACGTTCCAGAAGATGTCGGAACGCGCACCTCTTCATCCGGCATCGCCAGCGGTTATGGATCCCGGGTTCCGCTATCGCGGCCCCGGGATGTTGGGGTGGACGGCCCCCGCCGGCATCATAGGTGCCAGATTGGGGTCGTCTGAATACCCAACCGAGGAGACCGTCCGTGACGCAGATTAGCATCATCGGCCTGGACATCGCCAAGTCCGTCTTCCAGTTCGAGGCTCAGGACGCGCAAGGCGCCGTGGTGAGCACCGAGCGCCTGTCGCGCGACAAGCTGCTGCCGGCGCTCAAGAAGGTCCCCGCGACGATCGTGGCGATGGAGGCCTGCGCCACCGCCCATCACTGGGCCCGCCAGATCCGTGACCTGGGCCACGAGGTGCGGCTGCT